>CAZXHQ010000001.1:0-2786 GCA_964640145.1 uncultured Rhodothermales bacterium
ACGGTCTGGCCCTGGAAGCGGATGCACGTGCTGACAGCGTCTTCGGCCGAAAGCGTCAGCACCTCGACGACGTCGCCCTTGGGCAGGGCATACGTCGTCCGGCCCAGATCGACCAGGAGACACCGTTTGGTGGACGCGGCGTTCGGAATCGACAGCGTGAAACGCGTTCCGCGTCCCGGGGTGGACTCTATCTCGACCGTGCCGCCGAGACGCGAGACGGTCGTTCGCACCACGTCCAGGCCGACGCCGCGTCCGGACACCTGATTGGCGACGTCCTTCGTGGAGAACCCGGCCTCCCAGATGACGTCGTAGACCTCGTCGGCCGGCAGGGCGGCCGCCTGCTGCTCGGTTAGCCGGCCGAGCGCGGCGGCCTTTCGAAGGATGGCCTCGGGATCGAGACCGCGCCCGTCATCCTCGACGGAGATCTCCACGTGCCGGTCGATCGGCGCGGCATGCAGCGTGATGGTGCCTTCGCGGGGCTTGCCGCGGGCGGCGCGCTCGTCACCCGGCTCGATGCCGTGGTCGATTGCATTGCGTATCAAATGGAGGAGAGCCCCGCCGACTTCATCTGCAACCAGGCGGTCGACTTCCGTGGCCGATCCGCTGTAGACGACGCGGACCGCTTTGTCCAGGCTTCGACCGAGATCGCGCGCAACGCGCGGGAATTTGCTGAAGATGTGCTCGACGGTGAGCATTCGCGTCGAGAGGACGGCCGCGCGCAGGTCGCGCGCGAGAGATCCGATGCGGTCGGTCTCCTCGTGCAGGTTACCGACCTGACAGGTTGGCGCGATGGAGCCTTCCAGGTCTTCTACGATCCGCGCCAGGGCGTTGCGGCTGGTGGTCAGCTCGTTTGCGAGCGTCATGAGTTCGTCCAGATCCTCAATGCTGACGCGCACGCTCGCGCCGCGGCGTAGGGGCCTGGGCTTCGGCGCTCCTGAAGATGAGGAGCCGGGCCCGGCCACCGCCCTTCCTGAGGGATCGCCGACGGGGCCGTCCCCGCGCCTCGTCGCTTCACTGAGCGCTTTGAGGTCGGCGAACAGCTCATCGAGAGGAATGGGAACGATGCGGCGGTCGAGAACCTGCTGAAGAAGCTCCGACATGCAGTCGAACGCTTCGAAGAGCACGTCCATCATGCCCGGCTCAAAGGCGATCGCTCCCGTGCGAAGACGATTGAGCACGTCCTCGAAGTGGTGAGCGAGGGTGTTGAGCTGATCCAGCCCGAGAAAGGATGACGTACCCTTGATGGTATGCACGGCACGGAACACCTTATCGACGAGCGACGGATCTGCGGCCTCCTTCAGTCGAAGGAGGTCGCCGTCGAGCTCGTCGAGAATGTCCCGCGTCTCTTCGACGAAGCTCTCGACGATCTCTCGCATGTCGTCGGCAAATACGGCGTGCTCAGACATGGGTCTGCTCGTGCGTTGCGGGGTAGTCGGTTTCGTCGTTTACTCGTCGCCGGTCCGCGTGGGTTTACGACGCTCCATGGCTAGCGCTGCGCTCTGGAAGAGCCGGTCGAGGTCCGCCTCTGACGTGTCGCCGCTCGTGTTCTGCATGGCGGCGACCACTTCATCGGCGGCCTGCTGCTTGTCGGTCGACGCCTCATACCGGGCGTCCTCGTCAAAAGGAGCGTCTGCCGGCACCTCGTAGTCGGGCTTGTAGTCGTTCGGCGCGGCCTGCTGGTCAAGCCGTTCGAGCAGCTCTGCGATGCGTGTGCGAATGTGGTCGAGAAGATGGGTGACGGATGCGATCTGCTGTGCGGTGCAGTCCTGCACCTGCAGCGACATGGCGATGCGGTGCATGTGGCCGCGAATCTCGTCGATGACGGTGCGGCGCGCGTGGACGCTGCTCTCCAGGTTGTGGAGATGAAGGGCGCCTTCCTCGATCTTCTCCTCGACCCGGGCAAGGACGGCGGGTCGGTCCGGGATGGCTTCGCGGAGCGTGCGGAGCGTGTCGACGCCCAGCTGCTCGATCCGTTTTACCTTATGCAGCGCCTGATCCAGATCGCCCTCGTAATGCTCCGAATGGACCATCACGTCGTCGATCAGATCGAGGATCTCCGTCGTGGCCGTCTTGGTGGCCTCGGAGATGCTCTGCAGCTGAGACGTGGCGTGGGGCATCAGGAGGGCGCTGTCCATCATGGAGCCGTTGATCTCCTCCATGAGGGGCGCCACTTCCTTGAGAAAGGCGAATATTTCTTCGAGGAACGGCAGCGCCCGCTGACCGAGGACGAAGACGGCTCGGAGCTCGTTTAATTTCCCAAGTATGTCGTTGACGTCGAAACTGGACATCCGGCCTAACCTCTTAAGCGGTTTTGAGGACTGTGTCGATTTTTTCTCGTAGGATGCCCGGCGTAAAGGGCTTGACGATGTAGTTGTTGACGCGCGCGTGCATCGCCGCAATCACATCCTCCTGCATGCCCCGCGTGGTGATCATCAGAATGGGCAGGTTTTCCAGGTCGGGATGCGTGCGGACGGACTTCGTCAGGGCAAGGCCGTTCATGTTGGGCATATTCCAGTCGGTGATGACGAAATCGATCGGCATCAGATTGAGCCGCTCGAGCGCCTGCAGCCCATCCTCGGCCTCCTGAAGTTCCGTGTAGCCGATGTCTTGCAGGGAATTGCAAATGATCCGGCGCATCGTGGGAGAGTCGTCGACGACTAAGAACTTCATGATGGAGCGAATGGAGGATCAAAGTGAAGGAAGCGTCCGGGCTGGACGAAGTCCCCTTGTGGTATCGGGCGCTCTCTGGAAAACTGAAGCCGTTTGCCGCCGGAGCGCCCGCCGGG
>CAZXHQ010000001.1:2886-18092 GCA_964640145.1 uncultured Rhodothermales bacterium
GTCGGCTTATCGTTTGAGCTGCACCGTTTCCTGAAGCAGCTCATCGGAGCTCGTGATGACACGGGCCGACGCCTGGAAGGCGCGCTGTGCGACGATCATGTCGGTAAACTCGGTGGCGAGATCGACGTTGCTCATCTCCAGCGCTCCGGAGATGACGACCGTTCCTGTTTGGTTGCCGGCCTGACGGAGATTAAGCTCTCCGGACGCCGTCGTAAGGCCGTAGAAGTTGTCGCCGCGCTGTTCGAGGCCGTGGGGGTTGGTAACCTGGCCGATCGCGAGCTGGAAGGCCTTGATCTGCTGGCCGTTGCTGTAGTTGAGCTCGAGGACGCCTTCCTGGTTGATGGCGTGGCCGATCAGGCTCCCGGACTGGTGGCCGTCCTGCTCCGTCACGGCAAGCGTCTGCGACGCCGCGTAGGACGTAACGGCATTGGTGCGATCGAAGCCACCGAAGTTCATCGTCAAGTTCGTGTCGTTGCCGCCGTCCTGCATGTCCCAGTCGAACGTGTACGTCCGATCGACGGCGAGCGCGGAGACCGTTCCCGTACCGGCGTCGTAGTCGACCAGCGTTCCGGTGCTGTCGAAGTACAGATCGATCGCATCGCCTCCGTTCTGCGTGGCGGCGTCGTCTCCAGAGCTGTCGGTCACCAGAGCGCCGTCCGCGTCGCGAAGGACGCCCTGCCAGTGCGAGACCGGGGAGCCGGCGTCGCCGATGCTCACGACCTTCGTAAACTCGACCTGGATGTCGCGGGCATTTCCACCTGCGTCATAGACCGGGGTGGAGATCGCCTTGACGCTTCCCGCCGGCAGGTCATTGTCGAAGTTGCCGGCCACGAGAATGTTTGACGTAGCATTCGGCGGGGTGGTCGACGTCTGGTCGATTTTGATGTCTTTCAGAATGCCCGTTACGACGTTGCCGTTCTCGTCGAACGACCATCCCTGGACGGGAAGGCCGTTCGACGTCACGAACTCTCCGCTCCGGTTGAAGCTGAAGTTGCCGGCTCGCGTCAGCACCTTGCCCAGGGCGCTATTTGCGATGAAGAAGCCGTCGCCGTTCATCGCAAGGTCGTTAGCCCGGTTCGTGTTTTCGACGGCACCCTGCGTCCAGTTCTGGTCGATGGAACCGATGGAGACGCCGAGCCCGACGTAGGCCGGATTGACCCCTGAGCCGCCGGCGAGGCGGCCCACGCCCAGCAGCTGCTGGCCGAGCATTTCGTTGAATGCGGCCCTGCCTCGCTTGAAGGCCAGGGTATTCACGTTGGCGATGTTGTTGCCGATGATGTCCATTTTAACCTGGTTGGACTGCAGGCCGGAGACGCCGGTTCGGAGAGAGCGAATCATGATAGTTTACCTCTTTTTTTTAGGATCCGCAGCGTCGGTCGGTCGGCTGCGGTCCGGCGTCCCGTATCTCAGGTAGTCTGGATATGGGGCCCGCCGGGTGAATCGATGGTGGTTGTTGTTCGGTGGATGTCGTTTAGAGCATGAGCGCACTGTCGATCTGGGTGAAAATGCGCTCCTTGAGGGCGTCCGTCTCGACGGCCGTGACGACCGTGCGTGACGGTACGTTCACGATAAAGGCGGCGTCGGAGCGGAGGAGGAGGGCGTCCTGCGAGCCTTTGTCCGCCAGCTGCTGCAGCGCCTCGTTGAGGGTCTGTTGCTCGGAGGCATTCAGCGAGATCCCTCGCTGCTCGATGCGCTCGCGTGCATGGGCGGAGAGCTTGAAGCCGGAGGCATCCTGCTCCCGAGCTTGCCGAAGCTCTTCGGCGAACTGAGAGGCGCGGTTCAGATCGCGCGTCCGGGTTCGCCCCGCATCCTGCTGCCGCGACGCCTGGCCCGGGTCGATACGGGCTGCTAATTCGCGTACGGTCATGGGTTCGTTGTTTGGTTCGTGATGCCTGCGCGTCGGCCCTTGTGCGGCCTACGCGCACGTGTCTTACTCCACGCTCGAGATGTCGCTCATGGCGACGGCGTGCTCGCCGAGCCAGAGACGAATGCCGTCGCGGCCGAACGTGATACGGTCTACCACGCCCTCTGTAAAAGTAGCCGCCTGCACGGCATTACCCGCGCTGTCCGCGGCGGTCACGTCGAACGTATAGGAGCCCGTAGCGGCCGTCGCCCCGGCCCTGGTGGTTCCATCCCAGTCGAAGGAATGCTTACCGGCGGCATGGCCGCCGAGCTCGAATTCTCGAACGGCCGTGCCGGAAGCGTCTCGAACGGTGATCGTGACGTTGGCGGCTGTCGAGGCGAGCTCGAACTGCATGGCGGTGCGGCCCTCGCCGTTCCAGGCGACGGTGTTGCCGGGGGCCTGGACGGACTTGCCGATCAGGCCGGCGGCGACGCCGCTGTTGATGCTCTGGGCGAGCATCCCGTTCATCTCCCCGTTCTGGGCGAGCACCTCGCTGATGTTTACAAGCTGTTCGACGGAGGTGAACTGCGCAAGCTGGGCGGCGAACTGCTGGCCGTCCATCGGATTCAGCGGGTCCTGGTTGCCCAGCTGCGTGACCAGAAGCCGCAGGAATTCCTCCTTGCCCAGTCGACCTCCCGGCCCCGGGCCCGCGGTCGCCGCCTGCGCGGAGGCCTGATCAGTCATCGCATCGGTAAATCCTAATTCGTTCAGCATGGGATGAAGTGCGTTCGTGTGTGCGTAAATGGCGTGTGCTTATCCGATCCACTCGTTTCGGACGCCCGGAACCGTGGGGCGGTGGGACGCAGGTGCGTCGGCCGACGCCTCCACGGCCATGCCGGCCCGGAGACGGGTCGCTGTCGAAGTACGGCCGCGATCGGACGGATCACGGCGCGCCGGCGAACCCGAAGAGCCGTCGCTCATGAATGATAGGTCGACGTTCGTTTCATATTCGGCGCGGAGCGCATCCTGCAAGCGCTGCACGTTGTGCTCTGCCAGCGAGCGAAGGTTGGGATCGCTGAAGCTGACGGACACTGCGACGCCGTCGTCGCCGCGCCTTGCTCTCACGACCATGGTACCGAGGCCTTCGTCGAGCTGGACCTCGATGGCCTTCCAGCCCTGCGCCAGGTCGAGGGACCTGGTGGACTGTGCCAGGATGGACCGGAGCCACAGCATGGATCCGGGCGGGCGCGATCGGGATGATCCCTGGAGCGTTTCTACGGAATGGAGCGATGAAGCTGTCGCCTTCTGCTCGGGCGAGAAGGCCCTCTCGTCGGCCGGCATCTCCGGATTCGCTGCGAGCTCGTCGATCGGAACATCTTCGACGGCAGACTTGAAATGTGAGCTCGACGCATTCATCAGGGGTTCCGGTGCCGCATTCGAGCGCCTGGGATTCGAGCCGGATGACGTGTCGGACGGAGTCTGTGAGAAAGAGCCCTGATCGGAGGAGGCGAGCGATACCTTCGCCCCTTTTCCGTCGGTCTCGCCGCTGTCCCGCAGAGCGCTCGACCGAGGCGTCGCATCGTCGAGGCTCCTCACCGCGGCCCCTGCGTCGGATCCGTCCTGCGGGAGCACGGTCGACGGCTCCTCCGGTGGACGGGCCGCCTGCGTATGCGGCACATCGTCCGATCCCGGCTCAGGTGCACGAGCGGTGTACGCGACGGCCGACGTTCCGTCCGCCTCTGCGGAGGACGGGGCGGGCGACGATGACGCCGCCTGCGGGGTCGATTCCGGCGGCGCCTCATGCGATGCTTCCGACGGAGGATCCTGCGGCGTCCATTCCGCGCTTGCCGGACGCGCGGCGCGCGGGCCCGCCTGTTCTTCCCTGGCCGCATCGTGAGCCGTCGCCGGGTCCGATGACGAGGAGAGCGCCTCTGAGGAGATCGCCGTGCTCGGTCGGGCCCGGCCCGTGGACGCTGGATCCTCTTCCTGGGGATCGGCGGCACGGGGCCTACCGGCCGCCTGCTGTTCGCGAGGCATGGTCGACGCCGTTTCGGCTCCGGGGGGACGCTGCCGCGCCACCTCCGTCTCGCGTGATCTGCTTCGTGCGGATCCAGTCAGCTCGTCGGACAAAGCGGAAGCGGCGGTCGGCCGGTCCGCCTCGCCCACCTCTGAAGGAGCGTCACTCTGAGAATCGGTATTGGGGATCGTCGAGGCCTCACCGGCAGACGCAGACGACGTCGTCGCGCGATCGGCGTCGCCTGCCGCGGAGGACGATCGATCGAATGTCTCGAGGGACGGTTCGTCGTCGGCGGGTGCATCGGGGAAGGAATCGACGGTCGAAGACGGGCTTTCGGACGGCCCGCCGGAACGGGCACGATCCGCGCCGGCGGTCGTCTCACCGTCTACTGCCTTGGATTGATTCGTCTCACCACTGCGATCCGGGGCCGCGTCGTGAGGGCTTCTCGTGCCGGCGGTCGCGCCCTCTGTTCCGGGAAGTCCTGACATAGGGTCTTGCGGCGCGAGCGCATGCAGCACTATCGCCGAGTCCTGTGCTTCTTCATCCGGTCGGCTCAGACCCCGGCTCCTACCGAGGCCGAGGGCAGCCGCCAGCGCGCCGCTGAATCCGGCTGCGTGGCCGGTCTCGGCTCGCTTCGGAGCCCCCTCGTCCCGGACCGTACTGGCCGTTCTCAGAAAGCTAAATAAACCGCTAAGATGCATGACTGCTTAAAAGTTTGAAGGGGCTTCTTCGGCTCCGCGTGTCGACCCGCCGTCGGGTATTTCCGCCTCGGACGACCGTTCCGGAAGCGGGCCGTTGACCAGGGTTGTCACGAAACGGGCCCCCTGATCCGGACTCATGGATTCGAGGAGGCGCGTGCGTTCACGTGCCGACGCTTTTTCGTAGAGAAGCCGGATGGTCTCAAGATCAATGCCTGCAAGAATGTTACTCAATTGTTTAGCATCAAGTTTGGCAAGGGATTTACTTAGATCCGTAGCTTCTAAATCTTCAGACATCATCTCGCCTACCTGTTCCACTAACGAGCTCACGCGGGCATTGAGCACCGTGGTATCCGCCTGCAAACTCTTAACGATATTCTTGATCGTGTTGAGGGAATCCTCCAGCGTTTGGATGATGTCCTGAGAGGTCGGAAACGGGTCTGCGACGGTGGTCGAATCCGTTGCATCCGGCAGCGGGGGGTCGGGTGCTGCGGGACGTACCGGGTCGGCCTCGGCGCGAAGCAGGCCCAGGCTGTCGAGCCGGGCGCGCGTGCCGTCGACTCGGTCCGGGGACAGGGACGGCATCGCGAAGTAGATGACGGCGGTGCCCAGGGCAAAGCAGAAGAGACCTATGGCTGCAAGCAGGAGTGCACGTTTCATCGACTCGCTGCCCGTCGCCGCTGCTGGTATCCGTTGATCGCCTGCTCGTCGAGCTGTTCCGTCTCGGCAGAGCGACGTTCCTTCCAGAACGAGGCCCGTTCCTGTTCTTCGAGGTGACGGATCGTTTCCTCGGCACCTTTGCGCTCCATGAGATGGATCCGAGCCTGTTCTTCACGGTCTTTAAGGTCATCGAGCTTTCGACGCTCTCTTTGCAGCCGGTCGTGCGCGGCCTGTCTGAAAGCCTCGAGGCGAGCGAGAGACCGCTGCCCGGTCGATCCGGTCGTGCGCGCGTCGACCGCCCGTTGCAAAGCTTTTTCGGCTTCTTCGACCAGAAGGTCCTGGTGGTTGATGTCGTGCCGAAGGTGGGCAAGTTTCTGTCGCGCGCACTCCGCTTCGTGGGATCGAAGTTGAAGTACGCCGTCGAGAGAAAAGCGAAATTTCTTGCCACCCATATCGGTATACTAATTAGCGATGGAAGCATAAGTTGGCGCATCGACGTCGTTCGATGCATGCGTGCAAATTGCCGGCCAAACTGGTGCCGGAGCAGGAAAATCGGTTAGCGCGTTTCGTGTCCGCCCGGCGGCGGTGGAAGGAGTCCGGGGACCCGGCGCTGGCCCGCCGGTCCGGAAGGCATCTGCTTCTGGTTGGAGGCAGTATTTACCGCAGCCGCCTGCGCCTCCGTCGTACGGATCGAGCCCAGCAGCTCGGCGAGGTGCTGCGAGGGATTTCGTGTCGGTTCCTCGTAAACCGACTGCCTCAGGAAGCGGCGAAGCGGCTCTACGGCAGCCACGGCGCGATCCGTCTCCGGATTGGATCCTTCCTGATAGGCACCGACGCGGATGAGGTCTTCGGCGCTGCGGTACGCGGCGAGGAGACTGCGAGCCTCCCCCGCGGCGTCGCGAGCTTCGTCGGACGTGACGCGGGGCATGACGCGGCTCACGCTTTCGAGGACGTCGATGGCCGGAAAGTGGTTCGCGTGCGCGAGTTTCCTGGACAGCACGATGTGTCCGTCCAGGATGCCCCGAATGGCGTCTCCGATGGGCTCGTTCATGTCGTCGCCGTCGATCAGGACCGTGAAGATGCCCGTAATGGTCCCTCGTTCGCTGGGTCCGGCCCGCTCGAGCAGGCGAGGCAGCATGGCGAAGACGCTGGGTGTGTAGCCTCGCGTCGTCGGGGGTTCTCCTACGGCGAGGCCGATTTCTCGCTGGGCCATGGCGACGCGGGTCACGGAGTCCATCATCAGAAGCACGTCGAGTCCCTGGTCGCGAAAATATTCGGCGATGGCGACGGTGACGGATGCGCCTTTGACGCGGCTCATGGCGGCCTGGTCGCCGGTGACGGCGACGACGACGGACCGCTCGAGACCGGCCTCGCCCAGGTTGTCATATATAAACTCCTGGACCTCTCGGCCGCGTTCGCCGATCAGACCGATTACGTTCACGTCGGCACGTGCCTGGCGGGCAATCATGCCCAGCAGCGTACTCTTGCCCACGCCCGAACCGGCGAAGATGCCGATGCGCTGACCCTTGCCGAGCGTGGTGAAGGCATCGAGGGCGCGGACGCCCGTGAACATGGGCGTGCTGATCATTTGCCGGCGAAGGGGAGACGGCGGCTCGTTGTGGACCGGCTGTTCGTCCGATACGATGAGAGGTCCTTTGTCGTCGAGCGGGCGCCCGCCGGCATCGATGACCCGGCCCAGGAGCGCGGAGCCGACGCGCGCCGTGAGGGGGAGAGAGGAGCGGCGGACGAGGCAGCCGGCTCGAAGGCCGTGCGTTTCCTGGAGCGGCATCAGGATGGAGGTATCGCCCCGGACGCCAACCACCTCCGCCTTGACGCGGCGCGAATCGGGGGCGGCGCCTTCGTGGATGAAGCAGAGCTCTCCCACGGCGGCGTTGAGTCCGCTGGCCTCGACGAGCAGGCCGACGACCGACTGAACCTTGCCGAAGCGTGCCGGACCGGCATCTACTTGGTCGATGCGCTGTAGCGTATGTTCGAGAAAGCCCATCAGCGATCACCGAGCGCGTCTTCCTCATTCGGTCCGCTAGACGCACCACGAGTCTCCGCAGTGGGCGGTGCGCCGTCGGCCCCGTTCGCCGAACCGACGCGGGTTCCGTCGGAGGCGTCGTCGTCGATCGCGTGGAAGTCTCGCAGCGAAAGCTCGCGCTGAAGCTCATCGAGCAGCTCCGCCTCGAGCCGGCGCATGGCCGAGCGGTCGGACTGCACGACCCATTCGTTCTCCTTTAGCGACGGATTGGAACGCCAGAGCAGCTTGCCGTGCACGGCGCTCAGCTGTTCTTCCAGACCTGATTCCCGGAGGCGCAGGTAGCTTACGGGATGGAGGTTCACTTCGACCGGGACGCCGTCGGCCATTCGTTCGATGGCATCGGTAATTTCAGCCTGGGAGATCCGGCGCAGATCGCTCGGGAGCGGAGCATCGAGCACCACGCGCGCGATGCGAAAGGCAAGCTCGACGAGCTGGATCCGGGAAGTTTCCAGGTGGTCCTCCCATGCATGCCGGAGAGCATCCAGATCTCTGGAGAACGCCTCGTGCACATTTCGAACCTCCGCTTCCATCTCGGCACGGACTGATTCCTTGCCCGCAGCAATGCCCTCTTCTCGAGCCTTTGCGACTTCCTCCTCGAGCCGGCGCGACCATGCCGCTTCGAGCTCTTCGAGGGTCGCCTCCGCTTCATCGCTTTCGTCCTCCCCAGCCTCGGACGCGGATCGGTGGGGCGCTGCCCCAGGGATGCGCGTGAAGATCTCGACGGCTTCACCGGAAATATCGGCGGCTTCACCCGGAATCCGGGTGCGTCGTCTAACCGCTCGTGGCTGCGGATCGTCGGGGGTCCGTGCGACACGATCCCGCGGAATCGTCAGGATGTCCCGCAGGGCGTAGGGCTCGGGGGGCAGGGCGCCGGCGGCGGCGACATCCCCCTTTTTTATGACGTGCGTCGTCTCGATGGGCATGACGTGAGCCGGCTCAGGGAACGTTCCAGTGGTTTAATGCCTAGACGAACATCTCTTCGGAGGTGCGGGAGAGCGCGACCTCTTCCTGCTCCTCGAGCTGCTGCGCGATCTCGATGATGCGGCGCTGTGCTTCGTCGACATCCCTGACGCGCGCCGGTCCGAGCAGCTCGATCTCTTCCTGAATCATTTCCGCCGCCCGCTCCGATACGTTCTTGAGCAGCTTCTGGCTGAGTTCTTTCGAGGCGGCTTTGAGGGACAGGGCCAGGTCTTTTTGATCGACCTCGGTGAGGATCCGCTGCATGTCGCGGTCGCTAATGTGGAGCAGATCGTCGAAGACGAACATGAGGCTTTTGATCTGTGCGGCCAGCTCGGGGTCGCGGTCGCGAATCGCCTCCATGATGGAGCGCTCGGCCTGGCGCGACGTGCTGTTGAGGATCGTAGCCACAGCTTCGACGCCGCCCGTCGCGCTGAGCTCTGCGCCGATGACGGGACCGATCTGCTGGCGGATCACGTCCTCAATGTCACGGAGCAGTTCCGGTGACGTCTTGCTCATCGTGCCGAGGCGATACATGATTTCGTACTGGCGATCCGTGTCGAGGCCCGCGATGATCTCGGCCGCCTTCCTCGGGTTGAGATGGGCGAGAATCAGCGCAGCCGTCTGGGGGTGCTCGCTCTGGAGAAAGTTGGTGAGCTGGCTCGTTTCGACCGTCTGCAGCAGATGAAAGGCGGATACCTCCATGGCGGCCTCAACGCGCATCATGATCTCTTCGGCCCGCCGCCCACCGAGCGCGGCGTGCAGGGCGTCGCGGGCAAATGAGACGCCGCCCTGTGCCATGTAGTCGCGTGCCATCGTGAGGTCGCGGTACTCGAGCATCACGGCCTCGATCACTTCCGATGAGATGTTGCGAAGCCGCGCGATCTCGATCGTGATCTTCTCCACCTCCTCATCGCGCAGGTTCTTCAGCACCGCGCTGGCGGCTTCCGAACCGAGCGAAACGAGCAGTACGGCGGCTTTTTGCGCCCCCGTCATGTTGTCGGGGGTCAGGTTTTTCAGGTAGACAGCCTGCGCCATGTTGGCGGCGTGACCTTCCCGTCGAGTTATTGCGTCGCTAACCACGATAGATACGTATTCGTCCGTCTGAAGAAATCTAGTTGTCGCCGATCAGATCGGCACGGCGTCTTCCGTCATCCAGTTTCGCAGGAGATCGGCCGTGTCGGCGGGGTTGTCGTTCACGGTGTTCTTGATCTCATCGTACATCAGATGCTTGGCATGCAGCCGCCTCTTCGCATCCGGCGACAGCTTGCTTGTAAAGAAATCGTCGACCAGGACGACTTCGTCCGCGTCGTCCGTCTCCTGATGCGCCTCCAGCTGCCTGGCACTCCCGCCGTCGCCCTGCCCGAGGCTGCTGGCCTTCAGCGGGCTTCCGAGGTAGACGCGGTCGTCCCCGTCGATGTGGACTTTTCGAGTTGCCGAGCGCAGGAGCCACAGCGCCGCCAGCAGGGCGAGAGTCATCAGGCCGTAGCGCAGGTAGAGCTGCATCTGCCGGTCGCGCTCCTGCATGCGCAGGTCGGAGGCGATTTGCTGGTCGACGCTGGTGTCGAAGCTAGTCTGGTGTATGGCGAACCGGTCGCCGCGCTCCGGCTGGAAGCCGACGGCATTCTTCACGAGCGACTCGATCTCCGTAAGGTCTGCCTCGGTATAGGTGACATTGGCCTCGCCGTCGGCCGCGTCAGCGTCGGCCTCCGCTTCCTCGAGGCCCGTGTCGGTAAGCACGAACCGGCGGTCGTTCAGGATCACCGAGACGGTCAGGTAGGATATCTGGCCGGTCGAGGACTCGGACCGCTCGACGGTCCGGCTGAGTTCGAAATTTCGAATTGATGAGTTGGCCGCGTCTTCCCCGGTGGTCTGATCCATGCTCTCTTCGGCGATCACGGTCGCGCTTTCCGGGTCGATGATGTTGCTCTCGGACACCTTCCGGCTGAAGTCGATATTGGCCGACACGCGCACGACGGCGTTGCCGGGACCGACGATCTTGTCCAGCATCGTCTGACCGTTCTCGGTGAGATGGCCTTCGACCGCGCGTTGGTATTCGAGCTGGGTGGAGGAGGCGATGGCGTCGGCGTTTCCCTGACTCGTGTCGGAAAGCAGGTTGCCGCGCGTGTCGAGGACGGTCACGTCGGCGGGGGAGAGGCCTTCAACCGCTCCTGCGACGAGCTGGGTAATGCCGTCAATCTGCTCCGCGGTCAGGCGAGAGCTTCGCAGCTTGAGTACGACGGAGGCGGTCGGCTGGACCTGCGCCTCGCGGAACGGACTCCGTTCGGGCATGACCAGGTGGACGCGAGCTACCTCGACCTGCCGGACATTCGTGATGGTACGCGCAAGCTCGCCTTCGAGGGCGCGTTTCAGGTTGAGCTTCTGCATGAAGTCCGTCATGCCCAGCGTTCCCCGATCGAAGAGCTCGTAGCCGACGGGTCCGTCGGAGACGAGTCCCTCGCCCGCGAACCGAAGACGAAGCTCGTAGACGTCGTCGCGCGGCACGAAGACGGCCGTACCACCGTTCTTGATCTCGTACTTCACACCTTCCGACTGGAGCGCTTCGACCACCTGGCCGGCATCCTCCGGTTCAAGACTTCCAAATAGGAGGGCGTAATCGGGTTGTCCCGCCCAGAACGCAATACTGGCGACGAGTCCGACGCCTCCCGTGACGACGAAGCCGAGGGCGAGTTTCTGGCCGCCCGAGAGCCGTCGCAGGAAGTGCTGGATGTTCTGTAGAAAGGGGTCCATGGTGCGTGCTCGAGGATATCGGTTTGGTCGTGGGTCGGACCCGGCGGCGTCACACCTGCATCCGCATGAGCTCCTGATAGGTCTCCAGGAGGCGGTTTCGAACCTGGGTCATGAGCTGGAAGGAGAGCTTTGCCTCATTCATGGCGATCACGACCTCGTGGACGTTTTCCTGCTCGCCGGCGACGAACGCCTCGATCTGGCCGTCTGCTGCTTTCTGGACGCCGTCGACTTGCTCGACGGCATCCTTGAACGCACTCTGGAAATCGCCGGAGGCCGGTGTCGGCAGGGCGCGCGGGTCGTCCGTCGTCGACTGTTGAAGCCGCTGCAGCTGAGCGATGGTCATTCGGGTCGGGGCGATGTTGGGTTGCGTGCAGAAAGTGGTGCTACCCGCGCAGGTCGAGCCGGCGGCCGCGGTCACCCGGTTCGACGGACGTCGTCTGGCCGCCGGGCCCGTACAGCCTGAGCCGCAGGCGGTCCGCTTCCGGAAACTTGCGGCCGATCATGCCCGCCTCCGCGTCCGATAAGTCGGGTCCGAGATCGGCGGGAGAGGACGAGGGATGGCCCGGCGCCTTCCGGCGTTGTGCACCGAGCGGCACCTCCGTCCGGGGCTCGATCTGGCGGTAGGGGTCGACGCCGCCTGCACTGTATCCTGATATACCGTTGTTCATGGGCGTGTGCCTGAGTGTGTCGTACTAATGGCTAGATTTCCAGCGTCCGCTTGATCATTTCCTTCGCAGACTGCACGGCAGAAAGATTCGCTTCGTAGACCCGATTGGCGGAAATCATTCGCGCCATCTCGTCGACGACGTTGATGTCCGGATATGCGACGTAGCCGTTTTCGTCGGCGTGGGGGTGCGTGGGGTCGTATTCGAGACGGGTGCGCTCTTCAGCCTGTATCTCCGTGGTCGGTCCAAGATCGACGTCGGGCATGTCGGCGAAGAAGGATGCCTCCTCGAAGTGGCGGGGATCAGTTACGGCGATCTGCGTCTCCAGCTGGTTGAGCAGGTTGGCGAACGCGCTCTGACGCGTGTCCGCAGCGCTATGTACGGCTCGTTTCAGGTCATACGGCGTTCCGTCGGCCGTTCGGGTAGTCGAGGCATTGGCGATATTCTCCGTGGCTGTCGCGACCGCCTTGCGCTGCGCTTCGAGTCCGCGCGCCGCGGTCCGAAAGACGCCGAATAGTCGATTGATGAGCATGGTGAGGCTGAGACGTGTGGTGAGGGCTTACGGGCTTAACCGGCGTTTCCGGTGATGCCCGTGCGAAGCAGATCGAAGTGCTCTCGGAGGGCACGGCTGGCGAGCTGCGTCCGCATCTGCGTGTCAGCCATTTCCATGAGTTCGTCTTCAAGGATCGGCGCCGTCTCTTCCACGTTCATCCGGGGCTCGACGTCACCGAGGCTCTCGGCCCCGGCAAGGGTATGGCTGGCGTCCTGAAGGGTCTCTTCGAACGTGACCGACATGCGCCGGTACCCGGGCGTGTCGAGGTTCGAGATGTTGCTCGTCAGCGCCTGAGCACGCCAGGCATATGCCTGCATCGCGTTCGTTAGGAGCTTGAGTTGTTCCGATCGCATGGGCGGCGTGGCGAAGGTGAGTGGTTCGGCCGTCTTCTCTGAGGTCGATTAGGACGGGAAACAACCACCGTGCCACGTGAGAGCGCCGCATGCAACTCGCCTCGGTATCAGGGAGAAAGGCCCCATCGGCGGTCCAAAGAGGAGCGGGCGACGGCCCGCCCCGCAGGAAAAAACAGCGAAGACCGGAAATTCTTGCCGCGCGGTCGTGCCTCCGGATGCGTCGGCGGCTGACGCGTGGATCCGGCGGTTCTGGCATGTGATTTGACCGGAGGTTATCCACGACGGGGTCGCCGTAGCGGCTTTCCCTACCTTATGCGCTTTTCGGCCGGCACGCCGAGCCTCCTTTCAACACTGCTCTATGCGACCAGATACGTCCTCTACGGCTGCCGTCCACAACCCGTACCATGAGGAATCGATCGCTCACCTATCGGTCGTGCTCGCCCACCGGCTCCGGGGCCTGGTAGCCGGCATCGAGGGATTCGCGGATCTGCTCAACGACACGCTGATGGACGCCGACCAGAGGGCGCTGGCCATGAAAATCATGGAGGGTGCTGCTCGGATAGAGAGCGTGCTGGCCGATCTTCAGCTCTACGGGGAGTCGCTCGATCCGGTCATGCTACCGGTCCGGGTCGACGAGGTGGTCAAGGACCTGTTCGTTCCCCTCGAGGCCGCCCGGGGTGAGGAGATCGCCACCCGCATCGACGACGACGCGGCGGCATGCATGCTCTGCGGCGATCCGTTCCTTCTCCGCCAGGTTCTGCTCCTCCTCCTTCAGAACGCCCTCGAAGCCGATCGTGGCCGGGCGACCGTGCGCCTCGACGTTTTGGCGAAGCCGGCGGACGTTCGATTCGACGTCTGGAACGGCGGTACGATCGACGTTGAGAACGCTCCGGAGGCGGTCTTCACGCCGTTCTTCACGACGAAAGCCCACAACCTCGGCGTCGGCCTTTCCATCGCCCGCCGCATCGCGCGCCTTCACGGCGCATCGGTCGCGCTGACGTGCAACGATGCGGATCGGGGCACCTGCTTCACGCTCACCCTCCCCCGTGACGACGCCTCGAGAGGGGCCCGGCAGGCCTGATCGGTCCGACTCCGCGCTGGTGGTATTTCGTCAAGAATGCTATTATTCAACTAAACGCAGCGCCTTTTCTTCCGTACCATGCAGCTTGGACCTCGTGCGGCGGGGGCTCATCTGCGTTCCGCCGTCTACAGGCGGCGGGTTCGACGCGCTGGCACGTACTCAGTACTCCCTCGATATGGACAAGAAGCCGAAGATCCTCTTCGTCGACGACGAGCAGCTCCTCCACAGCCTCTTCGACAGGCTCTTCTCTCGAAGCGGCATGGAGGTCAGGAGCTGCCTGAACGCCGAGCAGGCCATGGAATCGCTGGACCATGAAGCGTTCGATCTGGTCGTCACCGACTTCATGATGCCCGATATGGACGGACTGGAGCTGCTCTCGCACATCCGTCAGGAGCATCCCCAGACGAAGGTCATCATGATCACGGCACATGCAAACGTGCAGCATGCCGTTCGGACGATGAAAAGCGGAGCGATCGATTATATTCCGAAGCCCTTCTCGACGACCGAGCTTGTCGAAAGGGTGGAGACCGTGCTGGCGCGCGACGAACCGGCGCCGGCCGAGGCCGTTGCCGAGCGCACGAAACGGAAGAAGAAAAAGGCTACGTCGAAAGGAACGCTGGAATACGTGGGCGAGCATGCGTCCATTCAGCGATTGAAGAAGATGCTGCCCCGTCTCAGCCAGAACCAGGCGCCGGTATTCATACAGGGCGAGAGCGGCACCGGAAAGGAAATCCTAGCCAAGCTGATCCACGAAACGAGCGACCGAGGCGAGGGTACGTACGTCACGCTGAACTGTGCCAATCTGCCGCGCGAGCTCGTCGAGAGCCACTTGTTCGGTCACCGTAAGGGCGCCTTCACCGGAGCCATCGACGACATGACCGGTGCCTTCGAGCGAGCCGACGGCGGCACGCTGCTGCTCGACGAGATCACCGAGATCGACATGGCCGTACAGGCGAAGCTGCTCCGCGTGCTTCAGGAGCAGGAATTTCAAAAGGTGGGCTCGTCGGAGACGAAGAAAGTGGACGTTCGCATTATCGCCACGAGCAACCGCAACCTCGGTGAGGCCATCGAAGACGGCGAGTTTCGCGAAGACCTCTACCACCGACTTTCCGTCTTTCCGCTGACCGTTCCGCCGCTGCGCGAGCGGCCGTCGGACATCCCGCTGCTCGCCGACCATTTCGTCGAGAAATATTGTACGCTCTACGGGCTTCCGAAGAAGGAGGTCTCCGACGACCTGCTCGACTATTTTTCGGACTATTCGTGGCCGGGCAACGTTCGCGAGCTCGAGAACATGGTTCAGCGAGGCGTTCTGCTTTCCGCCGAGCGCGAGGTGATCGAGCCCGAAGACGTCTTCAATGATTTCTTCTCCGATGCGCAGACCTCGGAGCGGGGAGGGGACGAGGTGGTGATTCCCAGGCTGACGACCATCGAAGAGATGGAACGCCACATGATCATGAAGGCGCTCGACGAGTCGGACAACAATCAGCAGCGCGCGGCCGAACGACTCGGCATCAGCGCCCGCACCATTCGCAACAAGCTGAAGAAGTACCGGGAAGAAGGTCACATTTCGTAGTACATCATCGA
>CAZXHQ010000001.1:18192-35844 GCA_964640145.1 uncultured Rhodothermales bacterium
TTCAACCCTGTGACCTAGAAGCCGCCGGCCAGGTCGTTCCCGAGGCGTTCGGCGATGCGCTGAAGCACGTCCGAGCGGTTGTAGTAGCCGCTTTGGATACGGTCCTTGAGCTGCGCCGTGCGCGACTCCGAAAGCTCGGGTATGTTCTCCAGCGCCTTGCGCGCGAAGGCGACCTCTTCAGAGGATCCGTCGGCGCTCCTTGCTCGATCCGAGATTTCTACGCGATCGGACTTGGCCCGGGCCTCTTCGGAGATCTCGCGGGCCGGGGCTGCCGGCTCGGCGCCGGTGATGCCCGCCTTCCCAGGATGGTCCGAGCGATGGGTGCTGGCGTTGACGTCTGAAATGTTCATGTGTCCGATCGTAAATACGCGGATGGTTCCGGGGTTGAAGCCTACCTGGTCAATATCGGCGCCGGCGAGAAAAACTTAAGTCCGATGCCGGATTTTTTGCGCTAGACCCGAAGGTTCTCGTTCAAAATGGTTGATCGTGCTCCGGGTCGAAGATAGGAACGCTGGGCTTCCTTCACCTGCTCGACCCGCGTGACCGCATCCCGCATCCGTTCGCGCTGCAGCTCCGCAGCCGTCAACAACATCTTGTCCTGATCGGTGAGGGCCGCGGCCATTTCTTCCCAGTCTGCGTCGACGTCCGACGGATGTCGGTACGACCGAAGTATCTCAAGGAGCGTGCCACGTTCCGCCACGAGGTCGAAAAACGTATCCATTTCGCCGTCGGCCAGGCTGGCTTGCATGTTCTCACCGATATGGAAGAGATCCTGCAGGAGATCGGAAGGCATAGGGGCGGTTTGGCTAAACGGGAGGGGTTGGGCGTTCTCTTTGAAACTCAGCGTTCATAAAGGACTTAGAAACCCCCGCCGAAGAACGTTTCCATGTCTTGCTGCTGGCCCTGGAGAGTAGCTATCGTTTCCTGCATCCGTGCGAACTGCATGCGCAGGGATTCTTCCCGCCGTGCCAGCTTGTCGTCCCAGTCGTCGATGCGTCCGTCCAGGCGCCGGATGCCGCTATCGATCGACTCGAGGCGCCGCGACAGGATGCCCCCCGACCCCACGAATTGCGCGATGCGATCCTGAAGCCGGGTCGCGACGCCGTCGTCACCGGAGAACAGGTTCGCCACCGCCTCGGCATCCTTCTCCACGGCGGCAAGCAGCTCCTCGACATCGTCGAGCTTCAGCGTACCGCCCTCCTGGATTTCGATACCGAGTTCGGAGAGAAGGAACGGGCCATCGGTCGGCTGGCCGGAGACTCTGGCGGAAACGTCCTCGCGAAGCCCGTATAGAAGACCGCGAAAGGTGCTGTCGCCGGCAAGGTCTCCGCGAATGCCGGCGTCGGCGTCTACGGTCATCTTCTTGCCGAGGTGCGACATGATGGCGTTGTACTTCTCGATGAAGTCCTCGACCTCGCCCTTGATGCTGTCCTTGTCGGCGGCCACGCTGAAGTCCTTCGAACCGTTGCCGGCCTCCAAGAGGTTGACCGTGGTGTCGATGAGGGCGTCGCTGACGGTGTTCGAGTCGCGGTAGAGCGTGAGTCCATCCAGCACGAACTTGCTGTTGAGCTCCGAGTCGGTCTCGCTCGTGCCGACGGCGGTGACCTGCCCGCCCCCGGTGCCCTCCGCCACGACCTCCGCATCGATCTCGAGGAATTCGAGGAGCCTGTTGCCTGGAGGATCGCTGCCGGTGTCGGTGAGGCTCAAACGGTTGGCGTAGCCGGATTGCCCACTCTTGAGCGTAAGCCGCCTCGTATCGCTGGTCTCGTTGACGACCGACGCATAGGCCGCTTGCTCCTTCTCGATCGTACGGGCGGCGACCGCGTCATCCATGGCCGTATTAATAGCGCCCCGAATCTCCTCGAGAATTTCCGCATCCGTCGTCCCCACCGGTTGTACGGTTACGTCGACGGCGACGCGGTGGTCGGGATCCGCCTCGGTAGGATGGGCCACTTCGATGGAAAAACTCTTCGTGCCGTTCTCGCCGAACAACGTGCGCAACTCGGAATCGCTCGAGGCAAGCTGCTTGGAAATGCGCGTATCGGTTTTGGCGAGGCGCAGCACCTCGAGCGAATGCGAGCCCAACGACGCATGATTGCCGGCGGAGATGGAGTACCCCGACCCGTCGGACCACGTGGCGGACTTGGCGTCGAACGGGCTCGAAAGGGCGTCCGTGAAGCTCTTTGTCAGCGTGTGGAGCGCCGACAGGTTGCCGTCGACGTCGTTGATTACGTTTCGGATCCTCGATTGCGTGCTCTTCTTTTCGGCCAGGCGCGCTTGCGGCTGACGCTCCAGGACCAGCATTTGCTGGATGAGCTGCTCGTACGGATTGTTCTGTCGAAAGAGAGAAACGGCGTTCATGTGGATGTCGAGCAATGTAGATGTCGAAGGCGCTGCGTCCCGTAGCCTTCTGGAAGGCCTCAAGCGGCCCGATTTGTCACAACGGAGCGGTTCCACGCCTCCCGCAAGTCGCCGAGGATCGTAGCGACCGTATCGAGATCGCCGGAGACGCTCTCGTTGATGCAGTACTCATACAGGGCATACAGCCGCTCTGCGATTTCGCCGCCTTCCTCGAAGTTGAGACTGCCCACGAGTTCGGCGAGCACGAGCCGCAGCTTGTGCCGGTCGTCCTGACGGCAGCACTGGAGGCCCAGGTCATACAGCTTCAGCACGAGCCGCGCGGGTGAGGACGAGGCAACCGCCTGCTGCTGGTACTGACGCATGCGAGCTGATGCGTGCATAATAATCATCAAAGCTTGGTGAACGGTTCTAGCAAGTCGCGTGCCGGGTCCGGCCCGCCTGGTGTCGTTTGGCAGAGCATCGCGAGGCAGATCCCGGAAGGTTTTTCCACGTCGGAAGGCATTTCCGTCTCCGTGCGGCAGCCCGGCCGTCGCCTGCGAGCGATGGAGGTATCGGCATTTCGCCCGCATAGTTAAGCGGAGGATGGGCAGACCGCGCCTACCGGAGGGGAAAGGAGGGCGATGGGGCCCTGAAACGTCCGCACGCCCAGGCGGCGGGTCGATGCCGCGTCTACGGTGGACCGCGTCGACGGTGACGGGTTTGGCACGTTTCCCGCATAGCATTTCGACGAATACGAACCGGAGACGAGCCCTTCGAGGGAATCCTCGGAAGGATTCTACGGCAATCCAACAAACTGCATAGCTGTATGAGCAGGGGTCCACGCCGAATTGGGCAGAAGCGGGGCGACACGGCGTCGCTCTCCTTATGCATGATCGTCAAGAACGAGGCGGCAACGCTGGAAAAATGTCTTCGACTGGCTCGTCCCCACGTCGACGAGATCGTCGTCGTCGACACGGGCTCTACGGACGAGACCGTAGAGATAGCGCGCGCGTATGCCGACGTCTTCGACGAGATTGAATGGCCCGACTCCTTCTCCGTCGCGCGCAACCACAGCTTCGACCTGGCCGGCGGGGACCACATCCTCGTTCTCGACGGTGACGAGTACGTCGCGGACACGGCCGAATGGAAGCGGATCCGCAAAGCCCTGCGGCAGGAGGATCTTGCAGCCGTTCAGCTTCTGGTGAAAAACCTGATGCCGGACGATCAGATCCTCTCCGCGGATCGCATGTGGCAGACGCGCATCGTCAGAAATGATCCTCGCATCCGGTATACCGGGCGCGTGCACAATCAGATCGACGATGCCGTGAAGGCCGTCCAGGAAGAGACGCGGCGGCGCGTGATACGCGTCGAGGCCGAGGTCGTCCATACCGGCTACGCACTCAGCCTTCCGCGAATGAAGACGAAGTACGAGCCGCGTCTAAAGCTGCTGAAGCACGAGTTCGAACATCCCCGGAGCGAGATCTTCCGGGCCTACTACGGCTACCAGCTGGGAGTGGGATACTTCGTCACGCAGCGCTACGACGAGGCGGCCACCGTCTTCAACGCCATCGACTACGGCTGGTTGAACCCTCTGAACGCTTTCTATACACACCTTCTGGCGGCGCATACCGCGCTCAAGCTGCAGAACGCCCCGATGGCGCTCGTGCACTGCAACGACATGCTAACGCTCGATCGTGACGAGCCCGTGGCGTACTATACGACCGGACTCGCCCTTCTGCTTGCCAGGCAGATCTCGGACGGCATGTTGATGCTTCTGGAAGCGTTCGACGTCAATGAAGCAGGGAGCGACTCGGTCCGGTTTCAGCTCAACACCCGACAGATTCTCAACTCGCTCGCGAAGATCTGCGGGAAAGTAGGGCTGACCGATCACGAACGGGTATTTTCAGCGATTTATCAGAAAGGCGCCCACGACGCAGCGGTCGTGAAGTCCCTGATCGGAACGCTGAAGACGAACCTCGTATTGGCCGGCACGGGCGCTGCCCATGCATAGAATCTGGGCGTTCGACATCGCGCCGTCAGATCGTCTTCGAGTATATCAAGCCCCACCAACGCAAAACGGCCCCTGCAGAGGCAGGAGCCGTGATGCGGACGGATCGACCCGATCCGCCGAGGCCCAAGTGGAACCATGATCGCCAGAACCGTTCCCTCAGATTGGGCCTCGTGTGGGGATGCAGGGACTCGCGCAGCTTCGCCGTGAGGCAGCCCGTATGTAGCGGTGGGGGCTGCCTCTCGAGCGGCTGCGTGGGTCCCGGTTTTTTGTCAGGTTAGAACAAGGAGAGCACCGACTGCGGGCCGGAGTTCGCCTGCGCGAGGGCGGCGATGCCGGTCTGCTGAAGGATCTGGAGCTTGACGATCTCCATCTGCTCCTTCGCAAAGTCGGCGTCTTCGATGCGGCTCCGAGCGGACTCGTAGTTGTTCATCGAGACGGTCAGGTTATCCTGCTTGAAGGACAGCCGCTTCTGGCTGTCGCCGATCGTGCCGATGCGGCTGGAGATGTCGTCGATCGCGCCGTCGATATTGGTCAGCGTAACGCCGGCCGACGTCGCCGAGGACACGTCCAGGTCGGTCGTGTCGACGGTGAGGCCGGCGACCGTCGTGGCCTCGATGTCGGCCGTAAACGTGTCGCCCTGCTCGGCGTTCACCTGGAAGGTGAGGCTCACCGTGGCGGCGCCGAACAGACTCGTGCCGTTGAAGGTGGCATCCGACAGGATGTCGCCGATCTCTCCGGAGAGGGCGTCCAGCTCGTTTTTGATGGCTGTCCGTTCGGTATCTCCGAGCGTGTCGTTCGCGGCCTGAACGGTCTTCTCCTTCATCGTCTGAAGGATGTCCATGATGGAATTGAGGCTGCCCTCGCCTACGGTGAGCATGCTTTTCGCATCACCGATGTTCTGAAGGGCCTTCTCCTGTCCGCGCACGCGCGCTTGCAGCTTCTTGGCGATCGTGTAGCCGGCCGAATCGTCTTCGGCGCGGTTGATTCGACTGCCCGTCGCCAGGCGCATCTGGCGGATGCCCATCTGACTGTTCGTACGCTGCAGTGCGTTCAGCGAGCTGATCGCCTGCAGGTTGGTATTGATGCGTGTCAGGTCTCCAAATGACATGACAATCCTCCTTTGATTGGTAGGTTATGTTAGCGGTATTGATGTAGACTGAGGAAAAGCCGGCCGGGCGGCCCGCTATCGTTTTGTGCAGGCCGCTCCTAGAAGAGCGAGAGCACCGACTGCGGGCCGGAGTTCGCCTGCGCGAGGGCGGCGATGCCGGTCTGCTGAAGGATCTGGAGCTTGACGATCTCCATCTGCTCCTTCGCAAAGTCGGCGTCTTCGATGCGGCTCCGAGCGGACTCGTAGTTGTTCATCGAGACGGTCAGGTTATCCTGCTTGAAGGACAGCCGCTTCTGGCTGTCGCCGATCGTGCCGATGCGGCTGGAGATGTCGTCGATCGCGCCGTCGATATTGGTCAGCGTAACGCCGGCCGACGTCGCCGAGGACACGTCCAGGTCGGTCGTGTCGACGGTGAGGCCGGCGACCGTCGTGGCCTCGATGTCGGCCGTAAACGTGTCGCCCTGCTCGGCGTTCACCTGGAAGGTGAGGCTCACCGTGGCGGCGCCGAACAGACTCGTGCCGTTGAAGGTGGCATCCGACAGGATGTCGCCGATCTCTCCGGAGAGGGCGTCCAGCTCGTTTTTGATGGCTGTCCGTTCGGTATCTCCGAGCGTGTCGTTCGCGGCCTGAACGGTCTTCTCCTTCATCGTCTGAAGGATGTCCATGATGGAATTGAGGCTGCCCTCGCCTACGGTGAGCATGCTTTTCGCATCACCGATGTTCTGAAGGGCCTTCTCCTGTCCGCGCACGCGCGCTTGCAGCTTCTTGGCGATCGTGTAGCCGGCCGAATCGTCTTCGGCGCGGTTGATTCGACTGCCCGTCGCCAGGCGCATCTGGCGGATGCCCATCTGACTGTTCGTACGCTGCAGTGCGTTCAGCGAGCTGATCGCCTGCAGGTTGGTATTTATCCGGGTC
Source organism: uncultured Rhodothermales bacterium (assembly GCA_964640145.1). Classification (GTDB taxonomy): domain Bacteria; phylum Bacteroidota; class Rhodothermia; order Rhodothermales; family VXPQ01; genus CAZXHQ01. The sequence goes on from CAZXHQ010000001.1 coordinate 24,567, forward strand.
AGATCTCCAAATGACATAGTTCTCCGAGGTTTGTGATAAGCAGTTCCGGCACTCGAAGGGCGTCTCCCTTCTCAAGCCATGGTATCGACTCGCTCCACGAGATCTTAACTGACGCACCATAGAAGCCGTCGGTAGGGAGCCGTTCTCGACGCAAAAAAGAGCTCCGGTTTAGCAGGGTGCTCGCTGCGCAACAGGCGGCAGAGCGAAGCCGCCGGGCCGCGGTCGATCGCGGGAATATTCCTCTGTCTGCATCAGCGCTGAACGCGGAGATGAATGCTTGAGACAGGGTGGTGCGTCACTCCCGGACCAGGCTCGAATGCAAAAAGCCGCACCGTCGGGGGACGGCGCGGCCTTATAGCGAGGCGCAGCGTGGAAGGTCGGCGGCGTGGGTGGCGGTCAGACGGAAGGACCGTTGGCGGAGACGCCGTGAACCCTGCCCTCCCCGAAGCGGGCCGTCAGGAACTATTCTGCGCCTGTCCGCGGCATGAAGGGCGGTCCGGAGAGGGAGGCGGAGCGTGCCCGGCCGGCGGTTACGGATTGAGTCTCCAGATACCGGTTTTGTTGCGGACGTCATCGTAGTCGACGGTCTGCTCAGAGCCTTCCGCCAGATGCTGGACGTAGTGATCGAGGTGATCCTTCTGGAGGAACAGGTCCTCGACGAGGTCGCCGCGCGTCCTATAGTGCGGCAGGTCATGTGTGATGAGCCGCGTCCAGATCACGTCGTCCGCGACGACGTTGGCGTCGAGCTCTTTGGTGACGGCGTATCCCATGGCCTTGGCCGCAAGGTTGGCCGCGGCGGTAATGCGAATCAGGCCATCCGCGTCGTCATCACCCGTCCTCACATCCGGTTGATGATGGTGGCGGATCACGCTGACCAGTACTTCGGGGAAGTTGAGCTTGCGTGCGGCGAATTCTCCGGCCTCGGTGTGGTCGCAGCCGAAGAGGAGCCGTTCGATTTCCAGTTCGTCGCTCCCTCTTACCTGGTTCTTGACCGCGTCGCTGTCGTAAAGGTCGAGCGCTTCCTGCTGGAAATTATAGATGAGAATGATCTTGCCGAAATCGTGGAGAAGCCCGGACGTGAACGAGACGCCCATGCGGGCGGCCGACCTGCGCAGGCCCGTCTCTCGCGGGGTACCCTCTAGCAGGTGACGCGTGAGAAACGCGCTGGCGATGCTGTGTTTGATGAGCCGATGAAAGCAGGCGCTGGCCGGGCTCTCGAGAATCGACCGCAGCTTCAGCATGTGCATTCCCAGTACGATCCCTGCAACGGCTACCGGACCGAGCATCACGACGGCGCGATCCGCGCTGCTGATCGTGTGCCGCAGGCCGTAATAGGCCGAATTCACCGTGTGAAGCAACCGGGCCACCACGATGGGATCGCCTTGGACCATCTCGGTGACCGGCCCGATTTCCATTTTCTCGGGCTGGTCGATAAGATCCAGCGCTTCGAGAAGCGTCTGCGGCAGCGGCGGGCAGCGCAGCTCGAGGCCGCGCAAGGTCCTGCGCAGCGATTCCTTTTCGACTCTTGACTGATGCATAGCATGCTTCGTTGCGGTTGGAGGCGGACGTCGACCGGGTCACACGGCGAGTCGGAGCGCTCCCAGTTCCATCAAGCGGCGCGCCTCCTTGACCTCTCCTTCGCGGATGCAGAGTCCGACGACGCGCCGCCGCAGAAGCTCGTTGGAGGGATCCTGGTCATAAATCCTGCGGTAGAGCGCGAGGGCCTCTTTGTGCCAGCCCTGTCGAACGAGCGTCTGGATGAGGACGTCGGCTTTCTCGGAGGAATGATCCCGGATGAGCTGCTCGGCCGCCCCCGCGGCGTCGGACGGCTTCTCACGATAGAAAGCCAGGCGGAACCAGTCTTCTTGCAGGACGGCCGGCATGGACCGGACGCCGTGGGGATACGCGTCCCCCAGATGCGCTGCGGTGAGATCCCATTCGTGCGTCATCCACGCCAACGCGGCCCGAAGGAGATGCTGATCGGTTTCCGAGAGAGGCTCGTCCCACGCTGGAGCGTCGGGTGCCGCCTCGACCGACGCCAGCAGCGTGCGAGCGGCGCCGAATTCGCGTTCCGACATGTATATCGTCAGAAGGACCCGGTACGCCATGAACTGTCCGCCGACCAGTTCGATCGACTCGTTGGCCAGACGCCGAGCAGTCGATGCGACGCCGTTGTCCCACTCCACGGATGCAAGTGCGGCCAGGAGGGCGGCCCGCTCGTCGCGGGTCGGCCCGCTGCCCCGCAGCAGCTCGTAGCCGCGCTGCAGCGCAAGACGGCTCTGCTGCGCTCGGAGCGCATCCCAGACGGGGCGGATGGCCTCAGGAAGATCGTCCGACTCCGTGAAGCGCAGGCGTGCCGGGCGGTACGTGGCGAGGAAGGAGTTGTCGAGGTTGTGGAGCAGCATGGGTGGGTACCGGATTAGTGGGTGTCGTTGGTGCGGCGCCGTCGCGCGGCGCCGATGGGTTCGTGCGTCGGCCGTAGCCGACCTCGGTTAGCGGATATAGTCCATCAGGGTGGTATTCAGCACGGTAGATGCGACGCGGACGGCCGCCTGAAGGCCGACCTGGGCCTTCTGGAAATCCGCCAGCGCTTCCGCGAAGTCGACGTCCTCGAGCTTCGTTCGGCGGCCCTCCACCATAAAGGAGGCGTCGCGCAGCTGATTGGCCGCGAGCTCGAGCCGGTTGGCCATACTGCCGGCCTCGCCGCCGAGGTCGATCACGTGGTCGCGCGCGACCGTCATCTCCTGGATGGCCGAGTCCATCTGCGTCGGATCGCCGCTGCGGACCGCATCGATGAGATCCTGGAGCGCACCGGTAATGGTGAAGCCCTGGCCTGTGTCGTGCAGTCGCTGGCCGTCGATATTGATGTCCATCCGGAGCGTTCGTCCGATGAAACGCTCCCGGCTACCGCCGTCTCCGTTGTAGGTGACGACGCCTCCACCGAGCGTGAAGGGTTGGACGGTCGAGCGCGCACCGCCGAAGACGTATTCGCCTCCTGCGCGGGCGTTGAGCGTGTCGACGACGTTCTCCAGGATGGATTCCAGCCTCGTGGCCTCGGCTTCGCGGTCTCCCTCAGAGAAGGACGAGCTGTTGATGCGCACCCCCTGTTCGTAGGCCTCGGTGTAGAGTTCGGCCAGTCCGTCGAGTGAATCCTGCGTGTGGTCCACCCAGTGCTGGGAGGCATCGATGGAGCGCAAATATTGGTTGTATCGGTCGTTAAGTACGTCCATCTGTCTGGCCTCGGTGAATGCCGATGGGTCGTCCGACGCCCGGAGGATGCGCCGGCCGGAGCTGAGCTGCTCCTGGATCCGCGCGAGCTCCATCTGGCGTGCCTGCACGGCCTGCCGGGAGGACGCGGTGTAGAGACTTCCTTCGCGTGCAAGGTTAACAGCGGGCATGAGCGCTCAAGTTTGGTGGGTCCGGACGGAATGAGTTCAGCACAGGTACGGGTTAAATAGCCAGCACGGTGTCCATCATTTCCTTCGCCGCGGTCACCACACGGGCCGACGCCGAGAACGCTTGCTGGAACTGGATCAGGCTGGTCATCTCCTCTTCGAGCGACACGCCCGATACGCCGTCGGCCATGGACTGTACGTGGTTGGAGAAGGCGGCATGCGCTTCGAACAGGTTGCTGGCGCGCTCGGCGACGGCACCGACTCCGGTGACCATGTTGATGGCATAAGTCTCGATCGTCTCCGAGCCGCCGTTCATCACGGCGTTCTCTCGCAGCGCCAGGATGTCGTTGGCGACCCGGGAGTCGTTCACGCCGGTGCTCGGATCGCCCTGGGAGGCTACGATCGCCCGGCTGTCTGCCTGCACGGCGTTCGATAGTGCGATCGAGGCCGCCCGGACGCCTTCTTCCGGCGGCCCGGCGGCGTAATGGAAGAAGTCGACGTTCGTATTTCCATCGAGGTCATAGCCGCCGTTATGGACGGCGTTGATTTCCTTGACGATCGTCTCGGCAAGGTTGTCTAGCGACGTCATCGTTTCCGGCAGCGTCGTGGTCAAGGCCCGCATCAGACCGCCGAGCTTGCCGCCGCCCTCGGAGGGGACGTCCATCGATACGGTCGTGCCGGCGATCTTCACGTCCGGCAGAGTACCGGACAGATCCAGGTCGAGCGTCTGGGCGCGCTGCTCGTAGACGACGTTCATGCCGTCCAGGGAGACGGCGTACGCCCCGTTGGCCTGTTCCTCGACCCGGAATGAGCCCATCTCGGCCAACTTGTTTACGAGAAGATCCCGCCGGTCCTCCGCTACCAGGTCCTCTCTGCCCAGATGTCGGCCCCGCGTCACCTTCAGGTTGAGCTCGGCGATTTCCTCGAGCATCTTGTTAGCGTCCTGGACGTGTCCGGCCAGCGCCCGCTCCGATTCGGCCTGCAGCTTATCGACGTCGGCCGCCATGCGATTGAGCGTACCGGCGAGGGCCGCCCCCCGCGATCGGAGGGCGAGACGCACGCCGTTGTCGGTGGGGTTGTCGGCAAGGTCGCTCCACCCGTTCCAGAAGTGCTCGAGCTGGTTCGAGAGCGAACCTTCCGTCTGCACCGAAAAGATACCCTCCAGCGCTCCGACGACGCGGTGCTCCTCTTCGGAGGCGCCCATATAACCGTTTGCGTGCCAGGCGGTCTTGTCCAGGAGTGAGTCGCGCATGCGTTCGTAGCGATCGACGCTGACGCCGGTGCCCGAAAAAGTCGCGGTCGTGCCGCGCGTGAGGCTGCCCATCGGGGCGACGTTCACCGCTTTGAGCGTGGTCCTGCGACGGGAGTAGCCCTCCGATTCGGCGTTGGCCACATTCTGGCCCACCGTGTTCATCGCAGCCTTGTAGGCCACGAGGGAGCTCTTCGCGGTATTTAGCAGCTGCGTAATGCTCATGGGTTCTCGCGGTCTAGCCCACCTTGTTGACGAATGCAGGCGCTCCCGTCGACTCGACGGCCCCGCCCTTCGGCGTATAGACCTTTGTAGACCCGGCCGGCGCCATGCCTTGCAGAGCCTTCAGCAAATCCTGCCCTAGAAGGACCGCATACTCGAGAGCGAACTCCAGATCGTGACAGCGCTTGCGCGTTTTCCGGGCTTCCTCGCGGATGTTTCGGCGGAGCGTGCGGATGTCCGCGGCCGTACCGGCTGCCGCCGGCGTGCGCTCGAGATGTTCCACCACCGCTTCGATCGAGGCGTTCGGCGGCTCGATGCGAAGCACGCGCCCGAGTAACCGTATCTTGCGGTCGCGCTGATGCTTCAGCTTGGCGAGAAGGTTGATCTCGTCGTTCGTCCGATGGGTCGCCTCGTCGATTCCCTCCTTCTCTCGCTGTCGAAGCGCCCGAATGTGCTCGTCGAAATGACGGCGAAGCCGAGAGAGCGCTTCGTATTCTTCCTGGAGCGTCGCAAGGAGGGAGGCCGCCAGCACGGCGGGTCCCGGCTGGGGCGTTTCCGTGGCCCGGTCGGTCATGGTTGATCTTCCGTCTTGTCAGGGGTGTGAGGGGAGTCGCCGGACGGCCGCGCCCACTGCTTCATCAGCAGCTCTGCAATGCCGAGCCGGCCGCTTTCAGTGATCTTGTCGGCCAGCTCGGTCGTCAGGATGTCGCTCTGCAGGTCGTGGTAGGCCCCCATCCACTGGGGGGCGTCGTCACCGGCGAGGCTGCCGTCGAATAGATCCTTCGTCATGGTCCGTACCATCTGCCTGACGAGGATGTGCTCGAACTGTTCGGCTGCCTCCTGGGGACTGGTCGGTCTGCGGTCTTCCGGGCCAGGACCGGGAACACGTTGCTGTATGTCGAAGCCGTCGGCGCGTACGTTCATATCGAAGCAGTCAAAGAATGATCAGCTCGCCCTGGAGAGCCCCGGCGCGATCGATGGCCTGAAAGATGGCGATGACGTCGCGCGTGGTCATGCCGAGCTCGTTGAGGGCCGTGGCAAGCTGGCTGACGTCGGTATTCGGTGGCAGCACGACGGAGCGAGCCGTCTCTTCGTCGATGCTCGCCGAGCCGACGGTGCCCGTCACGGTTTCGCCACCGGACAGCGCCGGCGGCTGCGAGACGAAGGCGTCTTCCTGGGTCGAGATGACGACGGATCCGTACGTCACCATCACCTCGTTGACCCGGATGGAACCGCCGGCGACGATGGTGCCCGTCCGTTCGTTGATGACGACGCGCGCCGGCACGTCGACGGCGACGCTGAGGTCTTCCATGGCGGCGAGAAACGCGTTGGCACCGCCGGCCACTGCGGAGACATCCACCTGGACCAGTCCCGCGTGCTGCACGGTCGCGGGCGCCAGATCCGCCGTGACGGCGTCGGCAATGCGCTGTGCGTTGGTGAAGTCCGGGCGTCGCAATACGAGCCCCACCTCGGGCGCTTCACTCAGCGGCATCTCTTGCGAGGCCGTGACGACGCCGCCGTTAGGTATGCGCCCCGTGTTCGAGTGATTGACCCGCACGCTCGATCCGAGGCTCGACGCCTGGACGGAGCCCGTGGCTATGGGACCCTGGGCCATCACGTGCGGCTCGTTCGTGAGCGGATCGAGGAGCGGCGTTTGAAGCAGGACGCCGCCCGATAGCGAGCGCGCATCCCCGAGAGCCGACACGGTAACGTCGACCGTGCTGCCGGCGCCGTTGAAGGCGGTGACGGTTGCGCTGACCATCACCGCGGCCGCGTTGCGGGTCGAGAGCGCCTCCGGATCGACGTTGATGCCGAAGCGTCGCAGCATGTTGGCCACGCTCTGGACCGTGTAAGGCGCGCCTCGTCGACCGCGGGCACGATCGCCGGTTCGGTCGAGCCCGACGACGAGGCCGTACCCGGTGAGCTGCGTGGGCGCCGAACCTTGAAGCAGGACGAGATCCTTCAGTCGCGCCGAGCCCGCGTCCTGGGCACGTGCCGGGGAAGGTGCCTCGACGAGGACGAGGAGCAGCGCGACGGCGAGAACCGTGAGACCACGGCGCGAAGAAAGGGTAGGGGACGTCATGTGAGCCATGTGTTTAGGAGCCCAGGAGGATTGCGGCAGCGAGGGCGCCGACCGCCCCGATCTTTGCGACCGCACCCGGAGTAAGGAAGCGGCGGTGGATGCCGCCGCGACGGTACTCGATCTCCGCATCGGCGATGTCAGGCGAGAGAACGGTGTTGTTCGAGCGAATGTCGATCGGTCGGACGATGCCGGAGATGCGGAGGAGATGCGTCTCTCCATTGACAGTGAGCTTGCGTTCGCCCTCGATCAGGAGATTGCCGGCCTCGTCGACATGGATGATCCGCGTCGCTACCGTGCCGTTGAGCAGATCGTTCTGTGACGAGCTGTTTTTGCTCTGCGCGGCTTTGTTGAAGGACGCGTCGGCGGAGAAGGCGCCCGAGAGGGTGCCGGCATCGACGTCGCTGCTGCCGCCGAGCGCGGCGTTGGCCTGATTGCTCCAGGCGCTCTGCCGCTGGGCCGACGTGCGTTCGACCAGCACGACCGTGAGAAGGTCACCGGGGGCCGTGGCCTTCGGATCAGCGAACATCGACAGCTGGGCCCGTGCCGGGTAGGCGGCTCCGAAAAAGAGCGCGGCGGCCAGAGCCGTTCGTGTGAGCATCGTGCGCATGGACGTCCGTGAGTTGGTGGAATGGGAGAGGTCGGATGCTAAAGCGTGGCGATCCATTCGGCAGTGCCCGGGCCGGTGAGGCGAGCCTTATACGTGGTTCTTGTAGCGTCGCTGTAGAGGCGCACCACGTCGCCCGCGACGCCGGGCTCTCTGGCACGGCAGTTGACGGTGAGGTGGATCGGCCCGCGGCGGTAGGTCAGCGTGACCGTCTCGCCGGTGTCGGCTGCGAAGGGAGGGCGGATGTCGTCGGCTCGGAGCACGTTGCCCCGTGCGATGGGCTGGCTCGCGAAGTATTGCTCGCCGGCGCGAAGCCGTTCGAGGGTGGCCCGGTCGAGGGGGCGGCCTCGAAAGGTCGTCACGTCGAGCCACGCCGTGCCCACGTCCCCGGCGGCGATGCGTTCACCGGAGGAGAGATCGCGGCGCGCTACCCCCACGGAATCGTAGTGCGCGACGAAAAGCATCGCCCAGCCTGCAGCGCCGGCGGACGGGTCGGCCGCGATCCGGACGTGCGTGCGACCCTTCGGGACGCCGTCGTCAGCGGTAAGGCGGATCCGGAGCCGAGCGTCGTCCGCCACCGAACCGTGGACGCGGAGGACGCGCACGCGAAGACGGGCGGCATACTCCGGAAAGCGCTCTGCCAGGAGCGCCTCGGCGGCTGCCTGCACGCGGTCGGTCATCGATTCCTCGTCCGAATCGCGGAGACGTTCGTGGCCGAACGCCTCGACCGTCAGCGCGGCAAGGAAGCAGATGATGGCTATGATCCGCATGAGGTTCATCTATCGCTTGACGTTGTTGGCTACCTGCAGCATCTCTTCGCTGGTGGTCACCATCTTCGAGTTGATCTCGTAGGCGCGCTGGGCGGAGATAAGACCGACCATCTCCTGTACGACGTCTACGTTGGACACTTCGAGGAAGCCCTGGCGAACGACGCCCATTCCTTCTCGTCCCGGTGTTGCGATGGTAGGTTCACCGCTCGCTTCGGTGGCCGAATAGAGGTTGCCGCCCTCGGCCATCAGCCCGGAGGGATTGGAAAAGCGGGCGAGCTCGATCTGCCCGACCTCGACCTGCTCGCCGCTGCCGTTGAAGCGGACCTGCACGAGGCCGTCCTGACTGATGTGGATGTCCGTGGCGTCGGGCGGGATGGAGATGTCGGGCTCGAGCTCGAGTCCCGTTTGCGTCATGAGGTACCCCTCGCCGCTTATCGTCAAGGCGCCGTCGCGTGAGTAGGAGACGGTGCCGTCGGGCATCCTGACCTGAAAGAAACCGTCGCCGTTGATGGCGATGTCGAAGGGGTTGCCGGTCTGCTCGAGGCCGCCCTGCGTGAAATTGCGCATCGTGGCCACCGGCGCGGCGCCGTGGCCGATCTGAAGCGTCGCCGGCGCCGCGCCGCCGGTACCTTCGGCCTGGCCCGCCGCCTGAACGTTCTGGTAGAGCAGATCCTGAAAAATTACGTTCGACCGCTTGTAGCCCGTAGTGTTGGCGTTGGCGAGATTGTTCGCGATGTTGTCGACGCCGGTCTGCTGGGCGCTCATGCCCAGGGCTGCGGTTCGAAGTGCTCGTAACATGTCGATCTCTCGTTTGGATGGTGAGAAGGTTCGAGGAGGATGCTTGCGCTAGAACTTGCCCAGCTCCCGCGTCACGTGACCGAGGATCTGGTCGTGGGTCTGAAGCGCTTTCTGCTGTGACTCGAAGAGCCGGAAGTGCGTGATCATTTGACTCATCTCGGTCAGCGGATTCACATTGCTCGTCTCGAGGAAGCCTTGCCGGAGGGCCGGGTCGTCGACGGGCCGGGACTCGAGGTTGTCGGCCGAGAAGGCGGCGCCGTCGAGCCGTTCGAGCGCTTCGGGATTGTCGAAGCGTACCACGCGCACCTGGCCGACCGGCTCGTCGTCGGCACGGATCGTGCCGTCGGCCTGAATGTCGATCGTCGCTGCGTCGCGGGGGATCCGTATCGGACCGTCGGCACCGCCTACCAGGTACCCGTTCGCGTCGCGCATCACGCCCTGGCCGTCGAGCATGAACCGGCCCGCCCGCGTATACCGCACCGCCCCTCCGGCCTCGTCGGAGAGCACGAAGAAGCCGTCGCTTTCGATGGCTAGATCGAGTGGGTTCCCGGTTGCTTCGAAGGATCCCTGTTGGAGAGACGCCCACTGCTCCGTGGTCCGATCGCTCTGCGGCGCCCCTTCCACGTCGATGTACTCCTCCAGAGTCGACGTGAACGTGCGGTCATGCTTGTATCCGACCGTGTTGGCATTGGCGAGATTGTTAGCGATGCGTTCCTGTTCTCGAACCATGGCGGTCATCGAGCGATACGCATTTTGAAGCCGGAGCAGCATGCGATAGGTAGGAATGGATGAAACTCGGTTGGAAGCTTAAACAAAGGACACGCCAAGTTCGGGTCAGCCGGGGCCTGCGCCCAAAGCGCACCGACCGAAGGCGCAACCGGGCAGTATTTTCCTGAACTTTCCGGCAGATCTTGCCAGTGCGCCGGTCGTATGGACGGCGTTCTCAGGCGAAGCGTCACGCGCCGAAGCGCGAGAATCAATCAGCGTCTGCGTCCGTGAACCAATCATCGTCGGCATACGTGAGAGGGCCATGCAAGTAGCGAGCCGAACGAACGTCTTCTATTACGGCGCCCTTTCCGTCGTCATCGGCGGAGGGGTCGGCGTCGTGACCCATTCGGCGACGTCGTTGGGGTGGTATCCCGGCCTCTTCGTCTTCGTACTGGTGTTGTGGCTGGGAATGCGCCGGCCGCTCCGGCGCGCGCGCGCCGTGCGGCGACCTTTGTCGGCGGAGGCGCAGCGGTGGCTTGCGGTGCGATTTCCGTTCTATGGATGGGTGGACCGAGAGCGCTTCGAGCGCGACGTCAAAATCGTGCTGAATGAATGGGTCTTCGAGGGCGTGGGGGGGGTGGAGGTCACCGTCGAGGCAAGAGTGGGCGTCGCCGCCGGTGCGGCCCTCCTGCTGAACGGGCGCCCGCGCTGGGAGCTGCCGCCGCGGCAAACAGTGCTCTTCTATCCGGACCGGTTCGACCACGATTACCTTTCCGGAGAGGGCGGAGAGTTCGACGGCATGGCCCACCAGCAGGGACCCGTCATCCTTTCGTCGATCGCGGTGGAGGAAAGCTGGGCGGATCCTTCCGACGGCAACAACGTGGTCCTCCACGAGCTGGCACATCTGCTCGATTACGAGAACGCATTCGCCGACGGCGTGCCGTCGCTCGTCGACCCTGGGTCGCAAGTAGCCTGGCGCGAGCTCGTCAAGAAGGAGATTCGCCGCGTCCGCATCGGGCGCTCTATGCTCAGGCGGTATGCGGCGACGAATCCGGCAGAGCTGTTTGCGGTGGCCGTTGAAAATTTCTTCGAGCGGCCCGAGGCGATGGCGCGTCGTCATTCCGAGTTGTATGCCGCTCTCAGCAGTCTCTTCAATCTGGAGCCCTCGGAAGCCGAAGCCGCCCGTCCTTCGTGAACGCGCCGCCCGCGCCCGGTCGTAGATCGCCGGCATGGCACAGTAGTTGACAGTGAGATGGCCAGCATTCTTACTTGCCATCAATCCAGCACGAGGCTATGCAGACCTACGATCGATTTATCGAGCAGGCGGAGGAGCAGTTGCGGTCGAACCACACCGTGCAGGCCATGCAGCTCTACGCTGAAGCCGCCAAAGCGGCGCCCGAACGCAAGGAACCGCTCATCGAGCTCGCTTTGCTGTTCATCGCTCACGAC
>CAZXHQ010000002.1:0-1559 GCA_964640145.1 uncultured Rhodothermales bacterium
CGCCGTGCAGTTCACCTCCATCCTGCGGACGGGGTCCGGGAAATTCTACCGGCAGGGCGTGCGTGACGCGGAGGAGCTGGCAGGCGGCTTTCCGTCCACCGAGGAAGAAATGGTCGGCTTCCGGGCGGTGCTCTTCGGGGACGTCGAGGCGTCTCACTTCAGGCCCGAGCAGCTCTCCATGATCGAACGCTTTGTACGACAGCGCGGCGGGGGGTTCGCGATGCTGGGCGGGCGGCTCTCCTTTGCCGAGGGAGCATACTGGGACAATCCCATCGCGGACGTGCTGCCGGTTTCGCTCGAACCGAGCCGCCGAACGGTGATTCCTCCTTCGTTCGGTAACGATGAGGATCCCCCCGGGGAACAGGGCTTTGCGTTCTCGCCGACGGCGGTCGGTCTCCAGAGTCCGATTCTCCGGCTTACGGTGGATCCGGTGGAGAATCGGAACCGATGGGCGGAGATGCCGGGCCTTACGAGCATCAATTTCCTGGGCACCGTCAAGCCCGGCGCGGCCATCCTGGCGGAGAAGCCGCGCGACGAGTTCGGTGAGCTCGAGCCCCTGCTCGTAGTGCAGCGATACGGCAAAGGGCGCAGCGCCGCGCTGGCGACGGCGAGCACCTGGCGCTGGCAAATGCTCCTGGAGGCGGAAGACCGGCGTCACGAGCGCTTCTGGCGGCAGTTCGTCCGCTGGCTTGCAGCCTCCGCTCCGGACCGCGTCCACGTCGATCTCGGAAACGACCGCTATGCCCCCGATGAGGAGATCGACGTTACCGTCAGCGTCTATGACGAGCGCTACCTGCCCGTTGCCGATGCGGCGGTACGCGGGCGGCTGACCGCTCCGACCGGGGACGTGACGGAGGTCGAGTTCCGCCCCGACCTGGGAATGGCCGGCTCGTACACCGCCACGATGCTTCCGGCGGAGGAGGGGGTCTATGCCCTGGACGTCTGGGCCGGGCTGGAGGGCGATTCGCTCGCCGCGCGTCCGAGCAGCTTCCTCGTTCGTCCCACCAAGGAAGAATACTTCGATGCCGTCCTGAAACGTGCCTCTCTCGAACAGCTCGCCGAGACGGCCGGCGGCGTGTACTATGAGCCGCACCAGGCCTCCGACCTGGCTGCAAATCTGCGCAGCAGGCGGACGAGCACGTCGATCTTCACGGTCGAATATCTGTGGGACATGCCGTTCCTCTTCGGTCTGGCTCTGCTGCTGTTCTCCGTCGAATGGATCTGGCGTCGACGCAAAGGTCTGCCATGACACCTGGACGCAACACGTGTTTCGAGATGGACGCCTCCGCAAGCCCGGTTACCCGCTGCCTGTCGATGACCGTCGCGCTGCTGCTGTCGACGTGCATCGCGCAGCCGGCCTGGACGCAGGCGGCCGGCAACCGGTATGCCGTCCTCGTAGGCGGCCTCGGCGGCAATCCGTCATACACCGAGACGTTCAGCGACTACCTCAGCGAGACGCGCAGCCTGCTCGTCGATCGAGCCGGCTTCGACGCCGCCAACGTATTCGTCCTGGGAGAGCAGAGCATCGCCGACCGGTCCTTCGTCGACGGGGTTTCGAC
>CAZXHQ010000002.1:1659-29298 GCA_964640145.1 uncultured Rhodothermales bacterium
AGAACGCGACGAGACGATCTTTCCGCGCTACTTCATCGAGGCGCTCCGGAGCGTGGACGCCGATCTGGACAAGAACGGCGGTGTTTCCGTCCATGAGATCTTCAGCTACGCCGCGCAGGAGACGGCACGTTTTTTCGAGGAGGCCGGTCAGCTCGCTACGGAGCATCCCCAGATGGACGACGACGGTGACGGCTCCGCTTCCCGCCTCGAGGAGCTCGACGCCGGCGGGGACGGACATCTGGCGTCCCTCCTGTACGTGAAGCCGCGGACCGATCTCGCCTCGGTAAGCGAGGAGGCGCGGCCGCTGCTGAGGGAAAAGGAGACGCTCGAACGTTCGATCGCAGATCTCAAGCGCCGTAAAGGCGCCATGGACGAGGACGCCTATTACGCTGAGCTCGAAGATCTTTTCGTGCAGCTCGCGCGGATTAACGACAGGATGGAGGCATCGCAGTAAGTGGCCTTCACGGCCTTCGACGCCGCGCCGCGCCTCATGATCGATTACCGCCAGCCCTTCATTCTTGTGCCGTACAGGAGCCGCGCCGCTCGCTGCATGCCGCCCGTCCCCGGGCCGGCTCTCCGCCGAACGCAGTAGACGAAAATTTTGTAGTTTCTCGGTACGCCGAGCGAGGGCCGGCCGTAGATTCATCGTTGGATGCTCCGCTCCACAGCGCGCCGTCCTCGGATCTCAGCACCACAGACATCAGATCAGACACGGGTAACACCATGGACGACAAGAAGCCGGACCTGCGCATCGAGGACATGTCCCGTCGCCGATTTCTCGGCACGGCCGCCGCCGCCGCCTGGGCGATCACGCCGGGGGCGCTCCAGAGCCGGCCGCTGCAGGGAGTGCGCGACATCGAAGGCGTGCAGGTAGGCGCGATCTCATACAGCTTTCGATCGCTGCCGAGCTCGGCCGAAGAAATTCTGAAATACCTGCTGCAGACCGGGATGACGACCGTCGAGCTGATGGGCGGCCCTGCCGAGGCGTTCGCGGGTGCGCCGGAGCCTCCCGCGCGACCCGGGCGCCGCCCCTCCGAGATGAGCGACGATGAGCTGGCGGCCTTTCACCAGGCGCGCGACGACTATGCGGAGGAGGCGCGCAGGTGGCGGGCCGGCGCGCCGATGGATCGCTACGGCGCGCTCGGTCAGCTGTACAGGGATGAAGGCGTCGACATCGACATCTTGAAGCTCGGAAGTGCGGACTGGAGCGACGAAGAGATCGATTACGCGTTCGAGGCCGCCCGTGCGGTGGGCGCACGCGGCATTTCGCTGGAGATTTCCGACGAAGCGGCCCGGCGCATGGGGCCGTTCGCGTCGCAGCACGAGATGTACGTTGCCATGCACAACCATACACAGGTCGGCGACGAAGGCTTCAGCTTCGATGGGCCGCTGTCCTACTCGCCCTACAATATGATCAACCTCGACGTGGGACATTACGTGGCCGGGACAGACGAGTCACCGATCCCGGTCATTCGACAATATCACGACCGCATCACCCACCTCCATCTCAAGGACCGGAAGAAAGGCAGCAGCGGGGGCGACAACGTGCCCTGGGGCCAGGGGGATACGCCGCTTGGTGAGGTCCTTCGCCTGCTGCGAGACGAGGAATATCCGATCACGGCGATGATCGAGCTCGAATACCCCATCCCGGCGGACTCGGACGTGCTGACCGAGATGGCCAGATGCGTGGATTTCTGCCGTCAGGCGCTCTCGTAGCGCACGCTGCTCACGCGCGCCGCTCATTTGTCAGCGTTCGCGGTACACCGATCACACAGTATACCGATCAATCACTATACCGAGGACCTGCGCCTCATAGTTTGCTGCACCGCTAAGTGCGCGGCCGGCTCTCCGGTATGTTTCGAGCTCCGGGCTAGCTAGATGATCTATTTATTGTTTGCTGCCGGCGTCGTGCTGCTCATCGGCGGTGCGGAGGCGCTCGTGCGCGGCGCCTCGCGCCTGGCCTCCGCGATCGGCATTCCCACCCTGATCGTAGGGCTTACGGTCGTGGCCTTCGGCACGAGTTCGCCGGAGTTTGCCGTGAGCCTGAAGGCGGTCTTCGCGGATCAGGCGAGCGTCGCCGTCGGCAATATCATCGGGAGCAACATTTTCAATGTGCTCCTCATTCTCGGTCTTTCCGCCATCGTGGCACCGCTGACCGTGTCGCAGCAGCTCGTTCGATTCGAGGTGCCGCTGATGATCGGGCTGTCGGCCGTGGTCCTCGTGCTCGGTCTGGACCTCGAATTCGGACGCCTGGACGGGATGCTGCTCTTTGCCGGGCTCATCGGCTATTTAACCTATCTGATCGTCCAGCACCAGAGGTCCGGCAAAGCACCCCGTCACGAATCCGTGCCGGACGGCCGGTCGGGCTGGGCGTGGAATGTCGGACTGGTCGTCGGCGGGTTGGGTCTCTTGATCCTGGGGTCGAGATGGCTCGTCGACAGCGCCGTCGAGATCGCCACGCAGCTGGGCGTGAGCGAGCTGGTGATCGGATTGACGATCATCGCTGCGGGCACGTCCCTTCCCGAGGTCGTGACGTCCGTTATTGCCACGATGCGCGGCGAGCGCGATATCGCCGTAGGCAACGTGGTCGGGAGCAATCTCTTCAATTTGATGGGCGTGCTGGGCCTTGCCGGTATGCTAGCGCCGGAGGGCATACGGATCTTGCCGGCCGTCACGACCTTCGACCTGCCCGTGATGGTCGCCGCTGCGTTTGCCTGCCTGCCTATTTTCTTTACGGGGGGCGTCATCTCGCGGTGGGAGGGGGCGGTGCTGGTCGGATATTACGCCGCCTATACCCTCTATCTCGTCTTCGCTGCGACGGCGCACGACGCGCTCGATACCTTCGGCGCGACCATGTTGTATTTCGTGATCCCGCTCACCGTGGTGACGCTGGGCGTACTCGTCTACCGTGCCGTCCGCGGCGGGACGGACCCCGGAGCTGTATAGATGAACGAGCGGTACGGCGGCTCGCTACGACGGCCTCGGGCACGTCCGGCCCGTGGACGTCAGCGCCGCAGCATCTGGCCGAGCATCTCCACGACAGGCAACCTGTGCACTTCGTGACGGGTGCGTGCACCTGGTGAACGGTGCGCGACCCTTCTTGCTGGACGCGTATTGAAGGTAGAAACGTGTTCAGAAACAGATGCGACGCCGCTCATGACCTTTCGACACCGGTTCTTGCTCTCGACCGTCGCGGCCATCCTTCTTGCATGTCCGCTGACCGTTGAAGCCCAGGACGCCGTCAACGGATCGATCTCGGGCCGCGTCATCGACGACGAGACGGGCGAGCCCCTCTCCGGCGCGACCGTGGGGGTTCACCTCATGAGCGACTCCACGCTCGTTACGGGCGCTGCGGTGACCGCGGAGGGCAGCTTCCAGCTTGGAGGGCTGCCGGCGGACCTTTACTACGTTCGCGTCAGCTTCGTCGGATACGCTTCCAGATACGTGGACGATATCCGGATCGACGAGGGAAGCCGCGACGTCGATCTGGGACGCATCGGCGTCGTGCCGGAGACGACGCAGCTGGACGAGCTCGAGGTCTCCGCTGAGCGCGAGTACGTAGAATTCGGCATCGACCGGACGATCTACAACACGCAGGATCAGCCCGTAAACATGGGCGGATCCAGCCTGGAGGTGCTCGAAAACATACCCTCGATCGAGGTCGATATCGACGGCAACCTCAGCCTCCGGGGCAATCAAAGCGTGAGCGTGTACCTCAATGGAAAACCCGCCCCAATGGACGGCGAGGCGCTGACGAGCTTTCTGCGCGGCCTCGCGGCCGCGGACATCGAACGCGTCGAGGTGATTCCCAATCCGTCCGCGCGCTTCGAACCGGAAGGCTCGAGCGGGATCCTGAACATCGAGCTGAAACGTGATCGAGGGATCGGGTGGGGCGGCGGCGCGAACGCCAGTGCCAATACACGAGGGCGTATGGGTGCGTCGGTCAACGGTCACTACGGCACCGGCGGCTTGAATATCTTTGCCAATTACGGCATGCGCTACAGCAGGTGGGACCGGTCGGGCTGGCGCTACCGTGAGAACCGGTTCCTCGATCCCCTGACGATCCTGGAACAGGACATGTGGAATGAGTCCGATGGACTCTCCCACAGTTTCAATACGTCGATGGAATACAGCGTAGCCGACAATTCTACCCTCTCCATGTCTGCAGTCCTGAGCCGGAGGACAGGCGGTGGAGAGGAACTCGATGAGTACGTCGAGTTCGATGCCGACAGAGATCCGACCAGTCGGTATACGCGCAACACGGACGAATCGGACGCGCGGTTCGGGATGGATTATCGGCTCGACTTCAAACACGTCTTTACGCCGCGTACGCACGAGCTGAACGTCGAAGCCCGATACGAAGACGATCGTGACTTGGAAGAGCAGCAGTTTTTGCAGACGCTAATACCGACGAATACGCCGGATGCGCCGGGAACCATCGGCGAGCGGCAGACGGTCGACGAGTTCGAACGCGAGCGTGAGCTGTCGTTCGACCTCGACTACGTGCGTCCGATCTCCGATAAGATCAGCGCCGAGCTAGGCCTGGAGACCGACCTGGAGGGGGTGAACAACCGCTTCTTCTCGGAAAGCCTGAACGAGAACGGTGAATTTACCCCCGACCTCGATCTGAACAACCGGTTCGTCTATGCGGAACAGCAGTACACGGCCTACAGCGTCGTCTCGGCCGACCTCGGCCGGTTCGGCGCCCAGGTCGGCCTTCGCCTCGAGCGCGCCGTCACGGATTTCGATCTGCGGACCACCTCCGAGACGTTCAACAATGCCTATACCAGCCTCTTTCCAAGCGTCCATGTCTCCTACGAGCCTACTCAGGGGACTTCCATTAAGGCCGCCTATTCGAAGCGCGTGCGCCGGCCCAACGAGTGGCAGCTCAATCCGTTCGGGGATTATGCCAACCCCACCTCTCGCCGCATGGGCAATCCCTATCTGACGCCGGAATACACGCACAGCACGGAACTGTCGTTCGTGCGCCTCGGAGAGAAGTACACCGTTACCGTAACGCCCTACTTCCGCTATACGGTCGACGAGATCGAGTGGCGTGAGCGCATTACCGACGAGGGCGTCTCCATCCTCACGTTCGAGAACTTCGCCACGGGCACGTCGTGGGGAACCGAGTTCATCACGTCGCTCACGCTGGGCCGCTGGCTGAAGGGAGAGCTCAGTACGAACGTCTTCAAGCAGGTCACCGAAGCGGGCGATCTGTCGGCCGAGCTGTCTAACGATGCCGTCGGCTTCCGGTCGCGGCTTTCAGGTACCGTCGACATGTTCAACGGCCTGCGGATGCAGCTTTCGCAGCGATACTCCTCGCCGCGGGACATCCCGGGCGGGCGCATATCCGCGCGCACGAGGACGGATATCGCGCTCCGGCGCGCCTGGATGAACGATCGTCTGAGCATCGGCCTGCGCGTACGCGACATCTTCGGCGATTCGGGGAATCTTATCCAGCGCGACATGGACCGCTACTACCAGGAGCTGTTTCGCGACCGCCAGGACCGCAGCCTGCAGCTATCGCTGCGGTACACCCTGCCCGGAAGCAGCTCCAACGACGGGGGCAATCGACGCGGCGGCGGATATCGCGGTCCCCGGCGCTAAGTACTCAGTCAGGACGCGTCAGCCCATCGATCCGCGCCGCGTCGATTTCCACGAAATCACGCGGCGCTCCTGTTCGCCGGCGTCTTCAGGCAGACCGACCTCGCTGAGCTGCTTCTCGAACGAGGAGCGGATCGGCCTGCCTGTGCGACCCTCACGAAGCTATAGAGCAGGGCCGACGCGTTTTCTTTATCTTACGCGAGTGGTTCGTCGCATCCGAGCTCTACCGGTTCCCGATCGCTCCCCGTGGATACGCTCTATCTCATAGCTCTTTTCGTAGGCGGCTTCTTCGTGCTGCTTTCGATCTTCGGCGGCCTGGATGGCGATGCGGCCGCCGAGATCGACATCGAGGTCGATTACGACGTGGAGGCCGATGCTGATGTCGATGCAGGTGGCGATGCCGCAGCCGACTCCGTCGACGCCCGATCGGGACTTGTCGATCTCTATTCAGTACGGGCCTTGTTCCTGTTCGCGGCATTTTTCGGCCTGACCGGCGTAGCACTTTCTTTTCTGGATGTAGGTGAGCCGTGGACGAGCCTGTGCGCTACGCTCGTCGGCCTTCTGGTTGGCCTGGGTGGCAACTACGTCATACAGCGCGTCGGGTACGCTCACGTCTCGAGCGACATCTCTTCACAGGATCTGAAGGGACTCACCGCAAGGGTGTTGATCCCATTCGAAGGTCCGCAGAAGGGAAAAATAGGCCTGATCACTCGCGGGCATCGCCTGCAGCTCGTGGCAAGAGGCTTTGAGGAGATCGGAGCCTTTTCATCTGGCGACGAAGTCGTGATCGTGCGCATGAGGGGTGCGATCGCAGAGGTCGTCAAGCCGGACTAATCCCCGGACATGCAGTCAACGTTCATTCCGTTCGGAGCCCGAGGGCCTCGAACCCAGACCGAGGTCAGTCATGGTAGCCCCCGTGATCGCCGCCATTCTCATTCTTGCTATCCTGACGGTGCTCGGGATCGTGCGGGCCAACCTGAAGATCTGCCAGCCCAACGAAGTCCTTATCTTCAGCGGACGCCATCGCGCCTTGCCCGAGGGCGGGTCGCTTGGGTATCGTGTCATTCGCGGCGGACGAGGCTTTCGCATTCCGATCCTCGAGGCGGTGGATCGACTCTCGCTCAACACGATTCCTATCGATCTGACCGTCAGCAATGCCTATTCGAAGGGGGGCATCCCATTGTCGGTGCGTGCGATCGCCAACGTCAAGGTCGCGTCCAGCGAGCCGGAGCTCAACAACGCCGTCGAGCGTCTGCTGGGCAAGACGCTCGACGAGATTCAACTCATCGCGAAGGAAACGCTGGAGGGTAATCTCCGCGGCGTCGTCGCGCTGCTTTCCCCGGAAGAAGTGAATGAGGATCGACTCAAGTTTGCGCGCGAGCTCGTTGAAGAGGCCGACAACGATTTGTCGTCGCTCGGTCTTCAGCTGGACACATTCAAGATCCAGAGCGTCGAGGACGATCGCGGGTACCTGAACGCCATCGGCCGGCAGCGGACGGCGCACATCATTGCTGCGGCAGAGATCGCCGAGGCGGATCGTCGCGAGGCCGCGAGGCTGGCCGAGGCGAAGGCGGAGCGGTCGATCGCCGAAGCCGAAAACGACGTTCGCATCGTGAAAGCGCGGCTCGCAGCAAAGTCCGAAGCCGAGGAAGCCAAGGTGAGTGTGGCCGCAGACGTGGCGCGGGCGCAGGCCGAGCAGGAGCTCGCCGAGCAGGAGATTGAGTTGGCCGAGAAGCGACAGCATGCCGAAGTTGTCGTCCGTGCCGAAGCGGAGCGGCGCGCCAAGGAAGAAGTCGCCAAAGGCAACGCAGCACGGATTTTGGAAGATGGCCAGGCCGAGGTGGACATTCTGAACCGGAAGCTCGCTCTATGGAAGCAGGCCGGCTCGGATGCTGAGAAGCTCTTCCTGATTCAGATGCTTCCGGACATCCTCAAAGAGGTCATCAAGACGGTCGACAACCTAAAAATCGACAAGCTTACCGTGGTCGACAGCGGACAGACCGGGCAGGGCATACCGGGCGTGTTCCATCAAATCGCGGGTGCCACGCCCGCCCTGCTTGAGAGTCTGAAGGCGACAACCGGCATCGACGTCGCCGGTGTGATCAACCGTGGCCTGGCGAAGGAGGGATCCGTCTCGAACAGCGGCTCAGACGGCGATCTCGTCGACGTGAACGTACCGCGGGGTGAGCCGGAGGAGTAGCACGATCGCTCGGCGCCGCGCTCTCGTGGACGCTCCGGCGGGGTCTACCGGGTTCGGTAGGCGACCGTGGCTTGCGGTCGAGCCAATCCCTACGCTAGGCCGCGGGGTGTCGCACGTGCGTCACGAAAACGATGCCGCTCACGACGAGCGAGACGCCGAGAATGGTGAGCAGATCCGGAATCTCCCCGAAGAAAAGAAAGCCCCACATCGCCGCGAAGAGGATCTGAATGTAGCTGACGGACGTGGCGCGGCCGGCGGGCTCCTTGTGCAGACCGCTCGTGAGAAAGATCTGGGCGATCTGGGTAAGCACGCCGATGCCCAGCAGCAGCAGCCACTCGAGCGGCGTCGGCCAGACGGCCACGGGGGCGAGGATGGGGATGCACGCCGGAATGGAGACGAGTGGGAAATAGAAAACCACCACGAGCGGATGCTCCGACTCTCGCAGTTTGCGCACGGTCGTATACGCCACGGCGGCGAGCACCGCGCCGAGGAGCGCAGCGCTGACGGCGGTGATGTCGAGCGAATGCGCGGCCGCACCGAAGAGGACCGTCGGTTGGGCGATGAGCGTGACGCCCATGAGGCTCAGCGCGATCGAGATTACCACCTTACGGGTCAGCTTCTCCCGAATGAAGACCGCCGCCACTAACGCCGTAAAGACGGGGTTCGTGAACTGGATGGTGGTGACGTCGGCAAGCGGAAGCCGGGGGATGGCGTAGAAGAAGCAGAGCAGGCTGCCGAATCCGACGAGGCCGCGGACGGCAAGAAGGCCCTTTCGCCGGCCCCACGGCGCCACACGGGCGCGGCGGAGCATGATCCACGAAATGACGAGCGAGACGACGCTGCGTCCCATCACAAGCTCCGAACTCGGCAGCCGCTGTCCCGCGATCTTCACGAGCAGACTCATGAGACTGAAAAAGAACGCCGCCAGCGCCATGTCGCGCAGCCCTTCGGGTACCGTCCCCAGCCCGCCCGCCGCGGCATCTCGAGCCTCTCGTAACCGGTCGATCGTCCGCCTCCGTGTGGATATCCAGCCAAGTAGAAAAAGAAAAAGCCGCCGGATCCGTGTGGAACGGCGGCGTGCCCGTCGTAGGGTCCTCGCGGACCACAACAAACAAAAAAACAGGGGCGCCGGAGGAAGCCGGCGCCCCTAGATACGACAGAACAGGTCGTTACGGTGGAGTAAGTAAAGCACCCGGTCGTGCCGGTGGGGAGATGACCAGGGACGCGAAGAAAATCTCCCAGGGACCGGCAAGAGTCGTATTCATCCCCATGTACACGCGTCGGCCGCCTGATACCTAAACCGGGCAGACGAATTGGCGACGTCCGACGTGTCTCCGGACGGTGAATTCGTCTCTCCGGCCCGTTGATGCGCGCACTCTGTCCGACACCCGGCCGAGATCATCTTGCGTAATCCTGACGAAGGTGGCCGTCAGCTTGCGGTCCGGTTCTTTGCTACAGGTCTCCGACGAGTCTGGAAGCCCGCTGAAGCGGCCTATAGGTGAGAGGCCGGGGGAGAGGCGCCATTTCTCAGCGCCTCCTTAAAGAGCTTTAGTAGATCTCGTGCGCAGGTCGTAGCTTGCGATGCAGAGACACCCTGGCTAAGTTTATGACGAAATGCGTTACGCCGGCACCGTTTGGGCTGTGGCCGGCTGACGTAGACGGCATCGATCGGATGGCCGGGCGTGCAGCCTTCCCCTGCGTTTTCATGACGACCCGGAGGTCTCCCCTTCCGCAGATATCGAGCTGCCCGGCTTGGAGAAGCATCTCGTATTACGATGGACACCCTTTGAGAAGCGACATGCCGGTCAAATTGCTGGTGACGAAGCGAGGTTCGAGCGAAGGTGACGCCTCGGATGCGTTCGTATTCGACCAGGATCGAATCACCATCGGACGCGATTCCTCGAATCTGCTGGTCCTTCCTGACGAGAGGAAAGTCGTCGGACGTCAACACGCGGAGATCCATCAAAGCGGCAATATGTACCAGCTCGTGGATCTGGGGAGTAAGAACTTCACCTATCTTCAGGGCGAACGTCTTGAGGCCAGACGGCCCCATCCCCTCGAGGAGGGCGATGTCGTCAGGATCGGAGACTTTGAAATTCTGTTCTCGACCACGGCACCGGTGAAGGCGGATCGCGACCGGACGGTCTTCGTGTCTAATCCCTTCCAGGAGTTGGGTGAGGAGCTGATCGACGTGCTGACCCGGATGGAGGCGACGTATGCTGACATGCCGGGCCAGCGGGACGCGGCGCTGCGGGAGGCTGTCCGGCTGGCAGCCGACGGGCAGGACCATTCCGGTGTGCTGCAGGGGATCGTCGACGCGCTGGGCGGGGCGAAGGCCGGTTCCGGAGCCGACGATGAGGTCGTCGATGCGCTCGTGAAATTCGCCTCCTCCCTGGCCGGAATACCCTCCAGATTCCGCCACGAGTTTATCGGCCAGACGATCGCGCAGTCGCGAGAATCGTCCTTCCTCTACGACGGTGACCCTGACACCCTGGAGCGGTATCTTACTGATCCCACGATCTCCGAAGAGGAGCGGCACCATCGCCTCCATCTGCTCAAAAGTGCCGCCGATGAGCTGGCGATGCATCAGGTGGCCTTGCTTGATGGCTATAAAGCGAGCATATTGAACGGCGTGGTGCAGTTCCTGGACTTCATAGATCCAGATACGATCGAACAGCAATTGGTGCAGGAGCAGGCTTTTTTCCGGGTCTTCCCTTTTCTGGCCAAGCTGCAGGTGGTTCGCCGGTTAAAGCAGGCCTGCCGCGAGCTGCGTTCGGAAGACTGGGCGGCGGCCGAGCGCCGAGTGTTCCGGCCCGCGTTCGTACGGGCCTACTTGGCCCGAATGACGTCTCTGGAGAAAACCGGCCCCGACGCCACGTCAACGTGACGGCTGCCCTTCGACGGCAGTCTTCGAACCTTTCGAGCAGCATGGTATGAATCGGTTTCGAATCCTTCGTATTTACTTGATTTGGCCGGCGCTCTGTTTGTTGATGGTCGGCGGCTGCAAGAGCAGTAGCGAGGTGCAGGTGCGCGTCACGGGCGAGCCTGACATGAGGAACGCGACGCGCGTGCGCATCTATCAGCTTTCCAGTCAAGCGAATTTCGAGACGGCGCGCTTTGTAGATTTATTCAGGGACGACGATGCGGTCTTGGGAGCGGAGCTGCTTCAAAAGGAACAGGTTCAAATTTTTCCGGACCAGGCTCAGACGCTCCTTATCGAGCCCAGTCAAGACGCACAGTACATAGGCGTGGCTGCCGACGTCCGAGAGCCGGAGGGGAACGCGTGGCGGACCATTCACGAGGTCCGGAATGTGAGGGGCAGAGAGATGGTGGTGATCGTCGGGACTGGTCGCCTGCTCGTAGAGGTCAGATGAAGCTTGCCGTCGCGAATTTTCCCTGTACGGATGAGTTTTCACGAAACGCAGGGGTAGTGCGAGGGATGCATGGCGCATGACCATAGACGCATACTGTGGTTTGAGGGGATGACCCTCGATCCGCACCACCTGCAGCAGTGGGACCGGTATCAGCAGAGTACGCTGAACGGGCGCATTCGCGCGCTCTCACGATACGACTGGGGACTGACGTCGCTCGAAATCGACCAGGACAGGCTCGCCAACGGTGAATTCCGGCTCGTACGCTGCAGCGGCGTCCTTCCCGACGGATTGGTCTTCAACATGCCTGACCACGACGTGCTGCCTGCACCGCGAAACGTACAGCAGGCGTTCGGGGCAACGCAGGATCGACTGAACGTCGTGCTGGCGTTACCGGCTAACCAACAGGACGGACGGAATGTCGCGCTCCAGGGCTCGCAGAACCGGCAAGAAATTCGATTTGCAGCGGAGACCATCAGGGTACGCGATGAAAACACCGGGGCCGAC
The DNA here is from genome assembly GCA_964640145.1 of uncultured Rhodothermales bacterium. Lineage (GTDB taxonomy): Bacteria > Bacteroidota > Rhodothermia > Rhodothermales > VXPQ01 > CAZXHQ01. Next base: position 13,345 of record CAZXHQ010000002.1, read on the forward strand.
GAACGGGAAATCGAGGCCGTCCGTCCCTTGTTTCAGCTTCGGTTCGAAGGGGAGTCGCTGGAAAGCTTCACCAGTCTGCGTCTGGCCGAAATCCGTCGCGAGCCGAGCGGCGCGTTCGTATTGAGCGAAGAGTTCGTCCCGACGTGCATGCGAATATCGGCCTCTTCGACGTTGATGACGATCGCACGAAAAGTGCTGGAGCAGCTCGTAGCCAAGAGCGCCACGTTCTCGGATCGCGTGCAGACGATCAAGGCGCAGCGGGAACTCTCGCCGTCCGATCTGATGGTCGTGGGCCAGCTGAGCGCCATCAACGCCTACATCCCGCTCTTGAAACAGCACCATGAGCTGGGTGAGAGCTCGCCCGCGGCCTTCTTCTCCACGCTGCTGTCCCTTGCAGGCCAGCTGTCCGTGTACGTTCCCGGTACCCGGAACGTGAGTCCTCGCGATTATCCATGCTACGACCACGGCGCTCCGTCGGAGGGGTTTAACCGGATAGGCGCTATCTTGTACGAGATGGTCGGCGGCGCCGCACCGCCTGCGAATTACGTAGAGATACCGCTGCAGAAGAAGCGTGAGAACGTCTATACGGCCGAGCTGGAGGAGGCGCTCCTCGGTAGAGCTCAGCTCTTCATCGTGGCGCGCAGCGAGGAGATACCGGAAGAACGACTGATTACGGATCTGCCGCGCATGCTGCGGGTCGCCTCGCCCGAGACGCTCGATCAGGTGCTCGGAGCCGCCGTCCTGGCGCTGCCGCTAGAACATACCACCCGCCTCCCGGCCGGCATGCGCGTGGACGCGCAGGCCAATTACTTCCAGCTGCAGAAGCGAGGATCGTTCTGGTCGGCCATCGAAGACAGTAGCGCCGTCGCCATCTTCGTTCCCGATGAGTTCATAGGGGTCCATCTTAAACTGGTCGCCGTAGAGAGACCGTGAGCGCCACCAAGCAAGAGGTACGGAATATGCCCGGTGTTGGAGATTCGTTTGCTCCGACGCTCGAAGAGGGGCGCACGCGCCGCCTCGCGGAGATCTATGCGCCGTGCTTTACCCTGATCCTGCAGCTGCGCGGGGCTCCCTACAGCGGCACCCCCGACGTGCTGCGCCGGCGCGTCAAAGACTTGCTGGAACGCGCCAGCCGGGAGGCCCGGCAAGCGTCTGCCTCTTCTGACGACGTGGAGATGGCCGTATTTGCCCTGGTCGCCTTCCTTGACGAGGCCATCCTGTCGACGGACTGGCCGCAGAAGGAGAAATGGCTGGCGAAGCCGCTGCAGTTGGAGATGTACGAACGGTTCGACGCCGGCGAGGCATTTTTTGAGCGGCTGGAAAGCCTGCGCGAGAAGCCGGAGTCTCGCTTCGAGGTGCTGGAGGTGTATTACCTGTGCATGGCGCTTGGCTTCAAAGGCAAATATCGATTCCACGGTCAGGACCAGCTCAGAATGCTGATCGAAGAAACGTACGCGCAGCTGCGGAACGGATCGGGAATCGGCTCCCGTGTCCTGGCGCCGCACGCTCGCCCGCGCGACCAGCTGGCCACGGAAGTCAAGCAGAAGCTGCCTACCTGGGTCATCGTGGTCTTCGCGGTGGCCGTCGGGCTCGTCGTGTACGTCGGTCTGAGGGTCTCCATCACCAACATAGCCAACGAGGCGGCCGCCGCGATTGAGGCGGCTTCACAAACGTACGTCCCGCGCTGAGCGTCCGGTCGTACTCACTTACGTAGCCCCCTTTCCATGTTGCGCTGGCTGCTAAACATACTGACGAGTCGTGCCTTCCTGATCACCGTCGGCGTCGTAGGGCTGCTGGGGCTCATCTGGCTTCTCGGCGGTGAGCTCGGATGGTCCTACGAGATCCGACTGCTCGGCATGGTCGGAGTACTCCTTCTTTGCGTGATCGGGATGGCGATCGGCTTCGCGCGGGCGAATCGGGACGCGGCGGCCATCGAGGATTCGATCAAGCAGCAGGCGCAGCGGCAGCTGATCGATGCGCGGCCGGATCGCCGGCCCGAGATCGAACAGCTCCAGCAGCAGCTGGAAGCCGCCATCGAGAAGCTCAAGCAGTCGAAGCTGGGGCGGGGTCGCCGCGGGCGAGCCGCGCTATACGCGCTTCCCTGGTACCTCTTTATCGGCCCGCCGGCAGCGGGCAAGACGACGGCGATCGCCAACTCGGGGCTGAATTTCCCCCTCGGCACCAACCGCGTCCGCGGAGTCGGAGGCACGCGGAACTGCGACTGGTTCTTTTCCGATGCCGCGATTCTTCTGGATACGGCGGGCCGGTATACGACCGAGTACGAGGACACCGAGGAATGGCTGGCATTTCTCGAAACCCTCAAGAAGCACCGGCCCGAACGGCCCATCAACGGCGTGATCGTGGGCATCAGCATTACGGACCTCGCCGACGCATCGTTGGAGCAGGTCGAGTGGCACGCCGACAACATCCGCCGTCGACTCGATGAGTTGATTCAAGAGCTGGGGGTACGGTTTCCCGTCTACCTCACCTTTACGAAGTGCGATCTGATTCAGGGCTTTGTCGAGTTCTTCGGCGCCCTCTCCCGAAAGGAACGGGAGCAGATTTGGGGAAGCACGCTGGACAGGGATCAGCAGGAGAGCGCTGACATGCGCGCCGTCTTCGAGGCCGAGTTCGGCCGCCTCGTGGATGCCCTGGTAAATCTTCGTTCCGAACGGCTCTCGCGCGCCATGAAGCGCGAGGAGCGGAAGAACGTGTACGTCTTTCCCCTTGAGTTCGCCGCGCTCGAGGACAATCTGGCGCACTTCGTCGACCGGCTGTTCAAACCCAATCCCTATCAGGAGAGTGCGATCTTTCGCGGGTTCTATTTCACCAGCGGTACGCAGGAGGGCGTTCCCATCGACCGGGTCATCCAGTCCATCGCCCAGCAGTTCGACCTGCCTCCCGAAATCCGATCGGAGTTCGATCCGCAGATCGATACGAAGTCTTATTTCATTGCCGACCTGTTTACCGACGTCGTCATTCCCGATCAATATATGGTCTCGCAGAGCTCCCGCGCGGCCACGAAGATGCGCCTCGTTCAGGGCGGGATCGCGGTCGCGTCGATCGTGCTGCTCGGGTTGTTTATTCTCGGCTCGGTTACCGCCTTTCTCAGCAGCAAGCAAGATCTGCGGAACATGCAGAGCACGGCGGTCGCCACGGCGCAGGTTCGATGGGACGCCGCCGCCGACGCGGCGAGTCAGCTCGAAACGATGGACCAGCTGCGCGACCGCGTAGAAGACTTCGAGGGCTTTCCGCCGGTCACGCAGATAGGACTCAGCCGGCGCGGTCACGTGCTCGAACCGGCCCGGCGTCTCTACGACGCAAAGGTGCGAGAGTTCGTCTATGCGTATCCCTTCTCGGTACTGGAAGCGCGGCTTCGCGAAGCCTCCTTCCGCTCCGACGTATCCGACTCGCTCAGAGAAGTCTATTACGCGGACCTGAAGGCGTACCTTCTCGCGACGCGAAGCGATGTGGAGCGTCTCGGCGCCGAAGAGGACCGGACGTTTTTGCGGCGACGCCTCACCGCGATTGCGGAGACGGCGCTGGATCCCGACGTGCCGGCGTCGTCGGAGGCGGCTGCACAGCTCGACGAGCAGATCGGGTTCTTCGTGAACGGTCTCGGCGACCGGCGAATCGACGCCTTCGATGCGGATGAAACCCTCGTCGCCGGCGTCCGCAGCCTCATCGAGGCACCGCTCACGCCGGCGACGATCTACGCCTCGATCAAACGCGACGTCGAGCCGAGGACGAATCCCGTCACGCTCCAGAGCGTGCTGCAAGGCCGCGGCCTCGATCTGTTCGTAGGACAACCGGAGGTCTCCGGTTTCTTCACGAAGGAGGCGTGGCGCCGCTTCGTGAGGCAGTCGATCGCGGAGCGAAGCGAAGATCCGGATCGTGACGACTGGGTCTTAGGGGGAATCGAGGACCGCGGGACGAGTCTGCCCGAAAAAGAAGCGCTCGAAGAGGAACTAACCCGGCTGTACTTCAACGAGTATGCGCGCGAGTGGCTGCGATTCCTTCGGGAGGTACGCTACCGAAGCTTCAGCAGCCTTCCCGGAGCCGCCCGTCAGGTGGATGCGCTGGGCAGCGCAAGCGACTCGCCGCTGCTCTACGTGATGGCTCGCGTCGCGGATGAGACGCTGATGGAGCGCGAGCTCTTCGAGGCGGCATCCACAGGCATCCGAAACGGAATCAACAACCTCATCAACAGCGTGACGGGGCGGACGGGCTCGGCCGACAGCGAAGTGGAGAGCCCCTTCCCGGTCGAGCGCCGCTTCAGCGCACTCCACAGCCTCAGGCCCGGACAGGCCCAGTCGGGCGCGGCGGAACAGCCGTTGTACGACGCCCTGGCAGCCCTGGCACGGCTTGCGGAGGATCTCCACGGGCTCGACGAGCCGCCGAAGTCCGTCGAATACGCGGCGGCCGTACTGAACGCGAACGGGGGGAATCTGGCCGAAGAATTGCGAACGATCCAGCGTGTTCTCAGCCGGCAGGAGAGTGAGATAAGGAGGCTTTTCGAAGCACCGGTGGACCTGGCGTGGGCGGTCGTTCTCACAACGGCCCAGCAGCATGTGAACCAGCGCTGGAATGAGGAAGTCTTCGGGCCGTTCCGGGAGAGGCTCGCCGGCCGGTTCCCCATCGATGCGAGCAGCGACAACGACGTGCCGATCAGGGATTTTGAGGACTTCTTCCGGCCGCAAGACGGCATTCTTGCCTCCTTCCGAGGCGAGGTCCTGGATCCGTTCCTGACGTCCGGCGGCGTGCGGACCTGGAATGGCCGGGGCCTGAGCGTGTCGCCCGAGGCGTTCAGAGCGTTCGAGCAGGCCGAGCGTATCGGACGGGGTCTATTCACCGGCGGCGTGATGCAGACGCAGTTCACGCTGCAGCCGGCCGATCCCATTCAACCCGACGACGTGGCGATCTCGATGATCGCGATCGACCTCGGGAGGACCTCTTACGAATGGTTTATGGGGGCGTACTTCAGCGATGATCCGATCACCTGGCCCGGCGCGGCCCCCGGCGCCTCTCTGCGGGTCGAGACCCGGCGGGGCTTTCTCTCGCCGCTCACGTTTGACGGCGCATGGGCATTCTTCAGGCTTCTGATGGAGGCGAACATTACCGAACGTGGTTCGGCGAGTTACGGCGTAACCTGGCCCCTCGAGAGGGGCGTCTCCGTGCGCTACACGCTCACCACCGGGAGCAGCTCCAACCCCTTCGGTAACCCGCGCGCCTTTTTTAGCTTCCGGTGTCCGCAAACCCTCGACGCATAGCTCGCTTCCCAAGCCTAGATCTGTGATGGAGACCACAACCGGTCCGGTCTTCTGTTTCGGCAAGGTACCCGGCCATGGCGATTTTGTGCGCCACGGAGCGGGTGGGACGGGTCTGCAGGAGATGGATGCCTGGTTCCAAAAAGGGCTCTTCGCCGCGCGGGAGCGCGTACGGGACGGGTTCGACGATGCCTACGATGCGGCTCCGGCCTATGCCTTCGTGTTCGCTCCGGCGGATGAAGGAAGGACCCTGATCGGCGTCGTGCAGACCAGCCGAGACCGAAGCGGACGCCGGTACCCGTTCCTGGTCGCCTTCGAGGCGGATCCCGCCCGGTTGGAGGTGCGCAGGATGGCCGGCATTCCCGTGCGATTCCGCCCGTTTTTCGAGTGGGCGGCGCCGCTGATAGGGGAGGCGACCGCCGGTCGGATCGAGATCCGGACCCTGTTCGAACGACTCGACGAGTTCAATGAGCTCTCCCGCGCGGCGTCTGCACGCACGCCGACGTACGAGGAGTACCTGCGGGAGACGACGTGCAAGACGCTCGTGGAACAGCTGTGGGGACAGTTCGCCGACGCACGGAAGTTCGTGGTAATGAAGAACCTCATCGACGTCACGGGCCCGATAAAGAACGGCGTTCCGGATCGCTTCAGGCTCGGACTGCGCTTTCCGCTGCCGGCCGACGGTTCTTTGAGGGACCATACGGCGGGCTTCTGGCTGGACCTCTGCCTCCGTCTGCTCCGCTTTCCGCAGGTGCAGCCCACGTTCTTCTGGACCGCTCCGCGGGCAAAGGCCGATCGACCGGTCCTGCTGCTGTACCTGCGCCCGCCGGCGGCGCAGGCCTTTCAAGATTTGCTTCCCGTCGACCTCGAACGGGAGCGCCTGTGCGTTCTGGACAACACGACCGCTGCCGCGGCGTCCCAGGCCGGCCTCTCCATCCCGCCGCCCTACGCCGCGCTGCTGGAGTCGGAGCAGGCGAGCCTGTGGGATGTCCTCGACCGCTTGTAGAAGCGATTTCTCCGATCTAACACCACCGCCATGGCTGACGCGCTCAATGATGCTGCTGTAGAGGCAACGTCGCTCATCGACGAGATCCGTACGCCCATTACGGAGGCCAGCCCCTGCGGCGACGACGTGACCTACGACGACAAATTCCAGCAGCTGGCCTCGGAAATCAACAAGGTTGGCGTCGTCAGCGGGCGTGTGGACCACGAAAAGATGAACGACGGCGGCAGCGTCTTCACCTCCAGCGGGGTCGACTACAGTCGCATCGTGGAGGGAAGCCGCAGCATCCTCCGGAACGATTCGAAGGACCTGCGGGTCGCCAGCTATCTCGTCGTCGGACTCTATCATACCCGGGGTCTTGCCGGTCTCTCCGATGGAGTGGCGGCACTGAATACGCTCATCGAAACCTATTGGGAGGATCTGTATCCGGCGCGTGCGCGGGCCAGAAAGGGAGCGATCGAGCTGCTGACGGGCCGCCTGGGCGACGCCGTAGCCTCCTACAAGCCCATCCTTCAAGACGAGAAGCCGCTGGAGCAGGCGCTCGCGGGAGCGAAGAAGCTGCAGGCGCTGATGAAGGAGAAGCTGGCCGACGACGAGCCGGCGTTGGACGGGTTCATTCACGCGCTCAGCGAGTGCCGGCGCCGCGTGCCCGGCGCGCCGTCGTCGAACGCCCCTTCGACGACGGAGAAACCCGGATCGGCGACCGCTTCGCCTGACGGTGAGCCCGCCGCACATGTGCAGGCGCCGCGAGAGGTGAAGTCGGTTGCGGACACGGAACACCTCATCTTCGGCGCGTCGGCCTTCCTGCGGGAGAAGGACGCGGCGAATCCCATTCCCTACCGGCTGGCCCGTGCATGGCGATGGGGGGGACTGCTGCAAGAGCCGCCGCATCAAGAGGGCAAGACGCAGCTGCCACCTCCTCCGCAGCAGCGCCGCGACTACCTCCGCGGATTGCACGAGAACGGCGCGTACTCGACCCTCGTCAGAGAAGCGGAAGTTTCTTTTCAGGAGCCGCCGTTCCATTTCTGGCTGGACCTTCAGCGCCTGCTCCTCGCCGCGACCGAAGCACTGGGTGCCTCCTTCCAACAGGTTCGGGACGCCGTACTCGAGGAAACGGCCGTGATCCTGCGCCGTTTGCCCGGCCTTTCGGAGCTCATGTTCAGCGACGGGACTCCGTTTGCGGACGCCCAGACCCGCGAATGGCTCGAGGTGCGAACAGACAGCTTCTTTCGAGCGGAGCCCGAGAGGGACCGGGCCCTCGTGGAGGAACAGTCGCATCTGGAGGAGGCCTATACGTCGGCTCGGGAGCAGCTCAGCACGGGAGATCTCTCCCGCGCCCTCACGATCATGCAGGACGGTCGTGAACACGACACCTCGCAGAAAGACCGCTTCAGACGGCGGCTCTACCTGGCCCTGCTGTGCCTGCGAGGCGGCCAGGCAGCCATCGCGCGCCCGGTTTTGGAAAGCCTTGACGAGGAAATTGCCCGGCGCTCACTCGACATTTGGGATCCGTCGCTGGCCCTGCAGGTGTGGTCGAATCTATATGCCTGCTACGAGACGCTTGGCCGGGGCATCAACAATCCGGACAAGCAAACCGTGCGCGACCAGGCCAGCCGCGTGTTCGAGAAGATCTGCCGACTGGATACCCAGTTTGCTCTGACGTTCGTGACCAAGGGAAAGCGGTAGCCGATACGCTCTTTCTTCAACGTTGCAGGTCATGAATTCGCCCATGAGCGATCCCCCGGGGTTGAATTTTTGATTTTTCGCCATAGTTTGTTGCAATAAGAGGTATCTTTTAGGAAAGGCGTCCCATCCTATAGATGTGATGTGTCTTGCACGAAGCCCGGCGGGCTCGTGTCCGAGGCGCAGCATGACCTCGGTTTTCGGTACATTCAATTCGTAAATACGCTGCCATATGAGTGCCGCTGCATCGCGCTCCGCGTCGTCCCGCCTCCTCGGCGTAGCTCTGCTATGACTCGTCGGCGCGCCTCGTGGAGCACGCGCATCGACCCTCAGCGTACGACACCGTATCTACGAACGGATGTACATAGTCTCGAGCCCGGGTAACCCGACGTTTTCTTGCGGTTGCCAATCTGCTCGCAGAAATACCTTTTCGCGACCGATTAGTACTACGGGCCGCGCTGTAACCGATCCAAATTTGCGAGGTATATCCCATGGCAAGGAGCTTTCAGAACGAAAAGCCCCCGGCCCGCATCAACCTCTTCCTTGAGGTTCAGACGGGCGGCGCTCTGGTCAAGAAGGAGCTTCCACTTCGAATGCTGATGCTCGGCGACTACACGGGTCGCGAAGACAGCACGCCTGTGGAAGATCGAGAGATCATCAACGTCAACAAGGACAACTTCGACAGCGTGTTGAAGTCGATGAACTTGAACGCCGAATATACGATTCCCGATCGCCTGAAGGGAGGCGACGAGGAGATGAAGGTGAATTTGAGCTTCGAAGACATGAAGTCGTTCGAGCCCGAGCAGGTCGTCAAGCAGGTGCCGGTTCTTACCCGCATGATGGCCATGCGTAACCTGCTTCAAGACCTGCGTAATCGGGTCGTCAGCGTCGGCCAGTTTCGGAAAGAGCTCGAAAAGATAGCTAAGGACAAGGAGGCGCTCACGAAACTCTCCGAAGAGCTGGACAAATTTGTGGCCAGGGAGGAGGGCGGCGAGACCGAAGGCGAGGCATAGTCTGGCGGGGGGACGGCCGTCTGCCACGGCGGATCTTTCCCCGTCGACAGGCACGAATTAGCATTTCACTAAACGCTCGAAGGATACGGTTATGCCAGAGGTCAATCAGGAAGCAGTAGAGGCCGAAAAAACGGTCGAGGCGAAGGACTTGCTCGAAAGCATCCTCGAGAAAGTCGATGTGACGATGCCGGAAGAGGAAGTCAACATCGACGAGTTCGACGATACCGTCGCCAACGCGGAGAAGCCGAAGGGCGGAATGGTGGCCGCAGGACTGCGCGTCTTCATCGACGCGCTGAGCGATCGGACCGTGGAGCGCGTCGACAAGAATCTGCTCGACAGCCTGATCGCCGACCTCGATGCGAAGATCAGCGTACAGCTCGACGAGGTCATGCACCATCCGAAATTCCAGCAGCTGGAGTCGGCCTGGCGCGGACTGAAATTCGTCGTCGATCGGACGGACTTCCGCAAGAAGATCAAGATCGAGATGCTCAATGCTTCCAAGGGAGCGTTGCTCGAGTCCTTCGAGGATGCGCCTGAGCTGATCCAGTCCCCGCTCTACCGGAAAGTATATACGGGGGCCTATGACATGCCGGGCGCCGATCCGTACAGCACCATCGTCTCGAACTACGAATTCGTCAACTCGCCGCAGGACATCGCCCTGCTGCAGAACGTATCGAAGGTGGCCGCGGCGTCGCACTGCCCGTTCCTGGGCTCGATCGGCCCCGAATTCTTCGGAAAAGAGAGCATGGAGGAATGGAAGAAGATTCCCGACCTCGCCGCGCACATGAGTACGGTGGACTATATAAAGTGGAATTCCTTCCGAGATACGGAGGATTCGCGCTACGTGGGACTGACCTTCCCGCGCTTCATGCTGCGCCTGCCTTACGGTCCGGATACGACCCCTGTCAAGGCGTTTAACTACAAGGAAGACGTCACCGGCCTGGACCACGACAAGTATCTGTGGGGCAACGCGACGTATGCGTTCGCGGCGAACATGACCCGCGCGTTCGCTCAGGACGGATGGACCGTTCAGATCCGCGGCCCGCAGTCCGGCGGTAAAGTCGAGAACCTGCCCGTGCATCTGTACGACGTGGGGAAGGGCAAGGAGATGAAGATTCCGACGGAGGTGCCGATCGACGAGACGCTCGAGTTCACGGCGGCGAACCTGGGGTTCATCCCGCTGAGCGTCTACAAGGGCACGGACTATGCGTGCTTCTTCTCGGCGGATTCGACGCAGCGCCCGGTCCTCTACGACGATCCCGCAGCGACGGCCAACAGCCGCATCAATGCGCGTCTACCCTATATTTTCCTGGCCTCCCGGATCGCACACTACCTCAAGGTCCTGCAGCGCGAAAACATCGGTACGACGAAGGACGCCGGAAGGATCGAGGAGGAGCTCAATCGGTGGCTCGGGGGCCTCGTCACGAAGATGCCCAATCCGACCGAGGAGAATATCGCCAAGTATCCCCTGCGCGCCGGTCAGGTCACCGTGCACGACGTCGAGGAAAACCCGGGCTTCTACCGAGTCGAAATGATGATCATGCCTCATTTCCAGATAGAAGGAATGGACATCAATCTCTCTCTGGTCGGAAAGATGCCCAAGGCAAAGTGAGCCCATTCGAAGCGGTTTTCGTTCCCGGGTCTCTGTTGGGAGACGCGCAGCATCCCACCTAAATCACGCACCGAGCCGTCCGGACGCGGTCACTGCTCTTCGGCGGTCGTCCGGCCGTCGCTTATAAATCACCTCAATAAACAGCATCAATGGAGGCATCACCATGCCACTCGAGAGCGCCCTCTATTACTCGGACGGTATCGTCGGATCGAACACGAAGGCGGGCCGCGCCGATAGTTCGGCCGTCGTCGAATTCGACCATCAGGTAAAATCGCCGGTCGATACCCAGATGGGTGTCGTAAGCGGTGCACGTGTGCACGGTTCGGTTACGCTCATCAAGGAAGTGGATTCCGCCACGGCGCCCCTGTATCAGGCATGTTGCACGGGTCAAACGTTGGAGGAACTCAAGGTTGAATGGTTCAGGATCAATCCACAAGGGCAGGAAGAGCTGTACTTCACGCACACCTTGACCAATGTGAAGGTGGCTGCCGTGGAAATCATCTTGCCGAACACCAAAGATCCATCGAAGGAGCAGTACCGGCACCTGGAGAAGCTTCAGCTCCTCTATGAGAAAATGAATTGGAAGCACGAAGATGGGTATGAATATGAGGATGCCTGGGCCGAGGCTTAGCGACCGGTTGTGCTGAGCGCATGAAAGGCTGTCCGGTGCCCGCTTCAACGATGTCGTCGCAAGGTTGACCATGGAGGCAGGCCTGTTCGACGTACTTAGCAATCACTTCGCGGACGGGCGGCGGCTCGACGAAACCAGCAGCGACGAGCATCGGGTGCTGAGCGTCGTCGGTAACCTGAATCGACTCTTCAATGCGCGTCGCGGGTCGCTCGTGCATCTGCCGGATTACGGGCTGCCGGATATTTCTGAGATTTACCGGGACATGCCCGACTCCGTGATCGAGCTGCGCGAAGCCGTCCGGCAGGCCGTCGAAAAATACGAGCCCCGGCTGCGGCGTGTGCGCGTGGAGCACCAGAACACGGATCCGTACGCCATGCGCCTCATCTTCCTGCTTTCCGGAGAATTGAGCGACCGGAGGAAAGTGAGATTGCAGACCACGTTTTCGTCGCACGAAACGGTCGACGTCCGACCCTGGGAACGGTTATGAGTCGCCGGAATTTCGATTACTTCGAGGATGAGATGCACTACCTGCATGAAGCAGGCAAAGTGTTCGCGGCGGTGCATCCCGACCGGGCCGGCTACCTCAACGTCGACAGCCTGACCGATCGCGATCCCTATGTGGAGCGGCTCTTCGAAGGGTTCGCTTTTCTGACGGGCCGAATTCGGGAGCGGCTCGACGATGAGCTGCCGCAGTATACCGAAAGCCTGCTGCGCCTCCTGCACCCGCATTTCGTGAAGCCGGTCCCGTCGCTGTCCATCCTCGAATTCAGGCCGCGCCCGGGCATGCTGCAGCAGACGACGCGGCTGGATCCCGGCACGGAGGTCCGGTCGCAGCCGGTGGGGGACGAGCGGACGATGTGCCGATTCAGGACGGCCTACGCGGTCGATCTTCAGCCGATTACGCTGCGCTCGGCTCGCCTGGAGTGGCCCGACAGCCGCACGTCCCGCCTGACGCTGCGTTTCCAGATCGACCGGGGGATCGAGCTGCAGAAGCTGGATCTAGGGCGGCTGCGCCTTCACTTCCATGCCGAGCCCGTGACGGCCTCCCTGATGCATCTCTACTTCACCCGGCACGTGGACCGCGTGGTTTTTCGCGCCGGCGAGGAGACGATGCGCCTTAGCGGCCAGGAGTGGGTGCGTCCGGTCGGCTTCGCGCGCGACGAAGGGGTGCTGTCCTTCTCTGAGCACTCCTTCATCGGCTACCGGCTCCTTCAAGAGTATCTTTCCTTCCGGCCTAAATTCTGGTTTGTCGACCTGCTCGGGCTTGACCGGTTTGAGCCCCCGGACGGCGCCTCCGAGTTCGAGGTCGAACTCGCGCTCGACCGTTCTTTTCCCGAGCAGAGAGCCATCAAGACCGAGAACGTGCGGCTGTACTGCACGCCGATCGTCAACCTCTTCGAGACGGATGCGGAGCCGATACGGGTCGAACACCGGGCCTCGGAGTACCGGGTCGTCGGAGACGTGAAGCGGCCCCGCAGCGTCGTTGCCTACGACATCCAGGCGGTGACGGGGATCGAGGAGGCCACGGGGAAGCGTCATCGCTATCATCCGTTTCTCTCCTTCACGCACGCCGAGAACGAGGACCGCTTCTACACGGAGACGGCGCGCATCGGGCTGACTGGAATTCGCGAGACGTATCTATCCGTCGGCGGGCTCGGCGAGGCGGTAACGCGCCTGCCCGTCGAGACGCTCTCCGTCGACGTCCGATGCACGAACGGCGACCTGCCGAGGGAATCTTTGCAGGAAGGACGCATCGACCAGCTCGCGCCGGGATTTCCCAACGTGGCGAGCTTCGTGAACCTGACTCAGCCGTCACGTGAGCTGCAGCCGCCGGCGGAGCAGCATTCCCAGTTCTTCTGGAAGCTGATCTCGCATCTCTCGCTCAATCAGAGGTCGGTCGCGAGGCCGGAGGCGTTCACGGCGCTTCTGCGGCTCTACGACTGGACCGGCTCGGACGTCAACCGGCGACGCATCGAGGGTATCCGCGACGTGCGCTGGGAACCGAAGGAGATCGTACATCGCGGGGGCATCATACGCGGTGCGGCGGTTACCATCGAAGTCCAGGATGATCATTTTACCGATGAAGGCGATCTCAATCTATTCGGCATGGTGATGAGCGCGTTTCTGTCGATGTATGCGACGATGAACTCGTTCGTCCACCTCACGCTGACCTCGACGCCGTCCGGTACGCAGTTTCAGTGGGAACCTGCGAAGGGGAGTCAGTCCATAGCATGACGCGAGATCTGACGCATAGCGGCCATCCACGCACGCGGCTGGATCCGGACAGCGTGGTCGGACGCCTTTTTGGAAATGGGCACCGGTTCGAGTTTTTCCAGGCCGTCTGGTTGCTGGAAAACCTGTTTGCAGACGCCCCCGGTCCTGGAGTCGGGATCGAGCCGTCGGAGGAGCGCATCCGCCTCCGGCCGCACAGCGCGCTCGTGTTTCCGGCCAGCGACATCCGGGAAGTGGACTGGGCCGACGAGGACACGGCGCGCGTCACGGTGACCTTCATGGGCCTCTACGGCATCGACTCGCCGCTGCCGGCCTACTTCCAGGAGCGCATTGCGGCCGAGGCGGACGGCGCCGAAGAGCTGCGAGATTTCCTGGACATCTTCAACCATAGGTTATTTGCATATTTTTTCCGAAGCTGGAAGAAGTATCGGCCGGGGCTTCATTTCGATCGCACGTACCGGAATGCGCACGCCGAGACGTTCTTGAGTCTGGCCGGATTGGGCACGGCCGGCGCCGCCGAGGATCTTCCGGTTCCGGCGCTTCGGCTCGCTGCGTTTGCCGGTCGACTCGGAGCGCACGTGCACAATGCGGACGGGCTGCAGGCGCTTCTGGCCGCTGTGCTGGAGCGCATACCGGTGGACGTCGTCGAGAACGTGCCCCGCTGGGTCCCACTGGCCGACCCGACGCGCCTCGGCGGGAAGTCCGAGTCCGACGGCATGCTCGGCGTGAACATGATTCTGGGCAGGCGGCTTTTCGACGTATCGGGCAAGTTTCGCGTCGTGCTGGGTCCGATCTCGTTCGAACAGTACCTGAGGCTGCTGCCCGGCACCGAGCTGGCCCGGATGGTGGACGTGATCGTGCGGATGTATGCGCCGGATTACCTGGACTACGACGTCGAGCTCCGGCTCGACACGCAGGAGCTGCCGCCGACGAAGCTGGGGGGCAGCGGCGCTCAGCTAGGACGCAATGCCTGGATCGGCCGGCCGGCCGACGACGTGGTCTCGGAGATCGTCGCGTATGCGTGAGGATGCGTGACCGGCGGGGGCGACCGACAGGTCGTTGCGGCCGGAGCACATGAAGATCTCCAGCAAGAATACCATCGAGGACGACTACACTCGGTTCCGCAGCAGCCATGGTTACGAAAGATCCGAAGAAGCTTCTCCAGAGGCTCAACCAGCACTGTACCCGTGCGCTGGAAGCAGCCGCCGGGTTCTGCATTTCGCGCACCCACTACGAGGTCGCTCTCGACCACCTTCTGCTGAAGCTCCTCGAAGACGGGGCCGGCGACCTGCCGCGCATTTTCGAGCACTTCGAGGTCGACAGCGGCGAGGTGTGGGACGCGCTGCTCTCCCGTCTGGAAGAACAGCGCACCGGCAACACCGGGCGTCCGACCTTCTCCCCGCCGCTGCTCGGTCTTATCGAAGCGGCCTGGGTGGTCGCCTCCGTCCATCACGGGTATGACTGGATCCGCTCCGGACACCTGCTCGAAGCGATGCTCGAAAGTGACTCGCTCCGCATGAGCGAAGTGGCCGACGTGCTGGCGCCCGTGCAGAGCGGGGAGCTCCGGCAGCATTTCATGGACATCGTGGGGGGTTCCGTGGAAGACAAACCGGCCGTCGGGGCCGGAGCGCCGTCGGCTGCCCGCACGCCGAAGCGGGACGGGGAGACGGCCCTGGACCTCTACACGATGGACGTGACCGGCCGCGCGCGGGAGGGCGCGATCGATCCGGTCTTCGCCCGGGACAACGAGATCCGGCAAATCGTCGACGTACTGAGCCGGCGGCGGAAGAACAACCCGATTCTGGTCGGCGAGGCGGGCGTGGGCAAGACTGCAGTGGTGGAAGGCCTGGCGCTCCGGATCGCCCATGCCGACGTCCCCGATTCCCTGACAGAGGTGGAGATCCGCACGCTCGACCTCGGGCTCTTGCAGGCCGGGGCGGGCGTCAAGGGCGAATTCGAAAACCGGCTCAAGGCCGTCATTCAGGAGGTCCGCGAGGCTCCCCGGCCGACCATCCTTTTCATCGATGAAGCCCATACGCTCATCGGCGCGGGCGGCGCCGCCGGCACGAGCGACGCCGCCAATCTGCTCAAGCCGGCCCTCGCCCGCGGCGAGCTGCGCACCATCGCGGCGACGACGTGGTCCGAATTCAAGAAGTACATCGAGAAGGATCCGGCCCTGGAGCGGCGCTTCCAGATGGTCAAGATCGACGAGCCGTCGGCAGACGACGCCGCCATCATGCTGCGGGGACTGCGTACGAAGTACGAGGACCATCACGACGTGCAGGTCACCGCCGAAGCGGTCGAAGCCGCTGCCCGGCTCTCCGACCGCTACATCGCCGGGCGACAGCTGCCCGACAAGGCGGTCGACCTGATGGATACGGCCTCCGCCCGCGTGAAGATGACCCAGTCGGCCAAGCCCGCCGCGCTCGACGACGTGGAACGCCGCCTGCTCAATCTTACGATCAACATCGACGCGCTGAGGCGCGACCTGGAGACGGGCCTGCGCCACGACG
>CAZXHQ010000003.1:0-27537 GCA_964640145.1 uncultured Rhodothermales bacterium
AAATCGGGTTGTTTCGGTCGACCCAGGTTGAAGGTTGTTATAGACTGCAAGGACGTAGAAACCTTCAACCTTCAACCTTCAACCTGCAACCTTCAACCTTCAACCTTCAACCCTCTTCCGCATTCAACGCCTTTTTACGGAACCGGTGACGGGCGGGCATGTAGTTCCCGGTGTTTTCCGGTCTCGCTCATCCATCTTTTCGTATTTGCGACTTGATGGTCCTGGCCGAGGCTCCGTAAACTACGCTCGCCGCGATGACGGATCGCCTGCAGACGCCTACCGTATCGATTTCACCCGAGACGCGATGGCGTCATCGCTTCACCGTCCTCACGACCGCCACGACCGTGCTCCTGCTCGCATGGGGTGCTTTCGTCACGAGCATCAACGCCGGCCTCGCCGTGCCGGACTGGCCTTCCTCGTTCAACTCGTACGATCCGTTCAATCCGTGGCCCGAGTGGTGGCGCGTCACACCCGTACTCGCAGAGCACGGTCACCGGCTACTGGGTGCCCTCGTGGGCCTTTTTACGCTGGCCCTCGCAGCGTGGACGTGGTTGGCGGATGCTCGAAGATGGATGAGATACCTGGCGATAGGCGCCCTGGTGCTCGTTTCGCTGCAAGGCATCCTGGGCGGGCTGCGCGTCGTCCTGATATCGCTGGACCTGGCCGTCCTCCACGCCTGCGCCGCGCAGCTTTTCTTCGGCCTGATCGTCGCCATGGCCCTGTTCACGTCCCGGCCCTGGTTGACGGGCGATGTCGGCACGTATGATCCAGCCGACGCTGTCGGGATGCGGCGGACGGCAGGATTGACCGTGTGCATCCTGTACGTCCAGATCATTCTCGGGGCGCTGCTGCGACATCCGGGGACGGGTATCGATCCGATGCTGGTCGGATTGCACGTTCTGGGCGCCGTCGCCACCACCGTGGCCGTCGTCTGTCTCTACAGGCGCGCCGCCGCCCGTCACCGGGACACCCGCATCCTCTATCCCGCCGGACGGCTGCTCGTCGCTCTCGTCGCGGTCCAGTTCCTGCTGGGGGTGACCGCCTTTCTCGTCACGCTCGATGATTCCGGCATGCTGGAGCCGAGCAACGTCCAGGTCGTCGTGAACACGGCACATATGGTGACCGGCGCCCTTCTGATGGGTGCCGCCGTCGCCGCAGCGGTGGACGCCTTCCGGCTCCGGACAGGAGAGGAGAGGGAAAGCTACACGGATCCCGACAATTCCGTTATATTGAACGAGTCGACCATCAGCCGCTGACGATAGACGTTCGTGCAGAACGACCCCAAGCTCACCAGTTCAGCTCTTCGCTCAGCCGTCGATTCGGCAGGCCTGCGGCCCGGTGTCGTCCGCGACTTCGTGGAGCTCACGAAGCCGGAGATTACGCTTCTGGTGGTGCTCTCGTCGGTGGGCGGATTTCTCCTCGCTCCCGCCGAATTCTTCGACACCGCCCGGTTCGTCTTCTTGCTGATCGGCGTCACGCTCACAAGCGCCGGGGCTTCGGCCCTCAACCACTGGATAGAGCGTGACCTGGACGGTGCGATGCGCCGAACCATGAACCGGCCTCTCCCGGCGGGACGCCTCTCGAGCGACGCCGCGCGCAACTTCGGATGCATCCTGCTGGCCGCCGGCGTCGGCCTGCTGTGCCCCCTCACCAACCCGCTCACGGGCGTCCTCGCGCTGGCCACGGCACTTTTGTACCTGTTCGTCTACACCCCGCTCAAGAGGCGGTCGAAGTGGAACACCCTCGTAGGTACGCTGCCGGGCGCGCTACCCGCGCTGGGGGGCTGGACGGCGGCCACGGGCTCGGTGGGATGGGGCGGCGTCGCTGCCTTTTCCATTCTGGCAGCGTGGCAGATGCCGCATTTCCTCGCCCTGGCGTGGATGTACCGGAAAGACTACGAGCGAGGTGGGCACGTGATGCTCCCCATTGCCGACCCCTCCGGACGGTCGACGGTCAACCAGACGTTCTTCTTCACCCTTCTTCTGGCCGCACTCAGCCTTTGGCCGGCCGCACTCGCGCTGACCGGTTGGATCTACGCGCCGGCCGCTGCCGCCCTTGGCGCCTGGTTCATCCGGACCTCATACGTCTTCTACCGCAGCTGCCACGTTCAGGACGCTCGGCGCGTCCTGAAAGTCTCGATCTACTACGTCCCCGCCCTGGTTCTCGCGCTGCTCGTGGACCGCATCATCCTCGGCGGCCTCATCGCGGGATAGCCCTTCCGAGCCGGATCCGCCCCGTACGCCTCCGATGCATCCTCCTGCCGTCGAGATCAACAGGCTTTCCCATTTTTACGGAGATCGGAGAGCGCTGGAGGATGTGAGCCTCTCCGTCGCCGAGGGCGCTCTCTACGGCATTCTCGGACCCAACGGCGGCGGAAAGACGACCCTTTTCCGGATCCTCTCAACCCTCATCCGCCCCTCGAACGGTTCGGCGCGAATTTTCGATACGGACGTTCAGACACAGCCGACCGCCATTCGGCGCATGATCGGCATCGTCTTCCAGACCGTGGCGCTCGACGATGAGCTGACCGTGCGCGAGAACCTCCAGACCCACGGCGCGCTGTACGGCATCGGACGCCGTCGTCTGGACGAGCGCCTGAACACCCTGCTTCCGCTCTTCGGGCTGCACGACCGCGCATCGGAGCGGGTAGACCGGCTTTCAGGCGGACTGAAGCGGCGCGTCGATCTCGTGCGCGGTCTGCTCCACGCGCCGCACGTGCTGCTGCTCGACGAACCCACGGCCGGCCTGGACCCTGCCGCCCGCCACGCATTCTGGGAAATCCTCGAGCGCCTGCGGCGACGCGAAGGCATGACGCTTCTCGTCGCTACGCACTCCATGGAGGAGGCCGACCGGTGCGACGCGCTGGCAATTTTCGACCGTGGACGCGTCGTCGCCGACGGGTCGCCGGCCGAACTCAAGCGCGCCGTCGGCGACGAGACGCTCTGGATCGAATGCGACGACGCCCGCAGCCTGGCCGGCCGGCTCGAAGAACGCTTCCAGGTACCGGCGTCGCTGATCGGCGCCCGGGTTCAGCTCTCCGACCCGAACGCTCACGCTCTTCTCTCGGCGCTCTACGAAGCCTTCGGCAGCGAAATTCACTCGGCGACGCTTCGGCGTCCGACGCTCGAAGACGTCTTCATGGTACACGCCGGCCACGGACTCCAGGACGCGGACCAGGAACCCGAGCGGGGAACGAAGCCATGACGAACGCCGTGACGGCGCTCTGGCGGCGCGAGATCGTCAAATTCATCCGCGACCGAAGCCGAATCGGCGGCGCCGTGCTTCAGCCGCTCGTCGTGTGGCTGCTCCTCGGCTTCGGCTTTCGCGATTCGTTTCGCCTGCCCGGCCCCGCCGGGGTAGACGTTCCATACCTCGAGTTCCTTTTCCCGGGCATCCTTGCCCTCGTCGCCCTCTTCACGTCCATCTTCTCGACCATCTCCATCGTCGAGGAGCGGAAGTCGGGCTTTCTGCAGGCCGCCCTCGCGGCACCGATCTCCCGCTCAGCCCTCGTGCTGGGTGCCACGCTGGGCGGCACGACCCTTGCCATGGCCGAAGGCGTGCTGTTCATGGCGCTGCTGCCGTTCGTAGGACCGGCTCCCTCCGTCGTCGGCGTGCTGCTCATGCTCCTCGTCCTGGGACTGATCAGTCTGGCCTTCACGGCGCTCGGGGTCGTCTTCGCCTGGCGGACGCGTACGACGAGAGGGTTCCACGCGATCATGAATCTGGTGCTCATCCCGCTGTGGGTCCTTTCGGGAGCCTTCTTTCCGGCGACGGGCGCCCCTGCGCTGCTTCGATGGGTGATCGTCGTCAATCCATTCTCGTACGGCGTGGCCGCGCTGCGCAGCGCCATGTACTGGCCCGATGCACCGACCGTGGCGTCTCCGCCGCTCGCCCTGACCCTGGCCGTTACGCTCGCTTTTACGGCCGTTATGTTCGCGCTCGCCGTGCGGTCGGTCGATAAGCCGCTCGCAACGGCCTGATCCGGCCGTGAAACGACCGCGCGGACGGGGCGTTTGTCATAGCCATGGAAACGCACGCATCGACAGAGACGCCGCCGACTCAGAAGACGGACCTGAAGGCCCTCGGCCGCCAGGGGCTGGAAGCTTACGTAACGACGTTCGGGGAGCCGTCCTACCGCGGCCGCCAGCTCTTCAAATGGATCTACGGCAAGGGAGCGACCTCCTTCGCGGAGATGACGGACCTTCCCAAAGATTTTCGGGCGCAGCTGGGCGAGCGTGCGCGGCTGCGACGCCTCGATCCCGTCGGGCTCCGCACAGCCGCCGACGAGACGGTAAAGGCCCTCTTCATGCTCCCCTCCGGCCACGCCTTCGAAACCGTGTTGATTCCCGACGTCGCGCCGGACGGCACGCCGAACCGACTTACCGTCTGCGTCTCCAGTCAGGTCGGATGCGCCATGGGCTGCGCCTTCTGCGCGACCGGCATGATGGGTTTCGAGGAGAACCTGACGGCCGGTGAAATCTTCGACCAGGCCTGGGCCATGAACCGACTCGCCCTCGAACGCTACGGCCGCGGCATCTCCAACGTCGTCTACATGGGGATGGGCGAACCGCTGCTTAATTACGACAACGTCGTCGGCAGCATCGCGCTGCTCACCGATCCGGACGGTCTGGAGCTGAGCCCTCGCCGGATCACCCTCTCGACGGTCGGACTGGCCCGCCGGATCAAGAAGCTTGCCGACGACGACCCCGGCGTCAACCTGGCCGTATCGCTGCATGCACCCACCGACGAGAAGCGCAGTGCCATCATGCCGGTGAACCGCGCGGCATCGACCGACCTGTCGGCGCTTCGAGAAGCCGTCCAGTACTACCACGCCCGCACCGGCAGGCGCCTCACCTACGAATACTGCATGTTTCACCGTCGAAACGACACCCCGGAGGACGCCGCGCGCCTCGCCGAAATCGTGCGCTGGGTGCCGAGTAAGGTAAACCTCATCATGTACAATCCGGTGGACGGCCTCCCCTTCGAGCGGACGCCGGATCACCGGCTCGACGGCTTTATTCAGGAGCTCGTACGCCAGGACGTCACCGTGACGGTGCGCCGCAGTCGCGGTCAGGATATCGACGCAGCGTGCGGACAGCTGGCTGTAAAATCAGCGTGACGGTCCCCCTCCGAACGCGCAGGGGCGGTATTCTATTCGTAAATACGCTACCGTACTATGAGCAATAGACCCGGCGTTGCCGGAATGACCGATCCGGCCCTTCACCATACACGCACCGCCTAACAGCCCGCCCATGAATAAACTTACGACCGGATCGCCGGAAACCGACAAGAGCCTGCTGTCCGTCCTCCTGGGATTCCTGGGCGTTACGGCGGCGTTCTTCCTCCTCCCGAAAACCATCAAGTACGTGCTCCGCCGCTTCCTGCTGGGCATCATCTCCGAAATCGTGGCGGTCGTCATCACGGGCCTTCTCACCGAAAAGCTGGTCGACTACATCGGGGAACGGCAGCACGCCGACCGCATGCCGGAGCCCCCCCGCCATCGCTGAGTTATGGTACCGTTTCCAGGCGTCATTCCGCAAGCGGAGGCCCCACGTCCATCAAGGAGCCTCTCCGCTCATCACGCGCGTTCTCGTCGGCGCCCATCGATCGGCAGGCGGACCGAATCGTCGTCAACGGAGCGGTCCGTCGAGGTCGCCCGGCGTCAGTCCTCCTGCGAGCGCGCCTCGCGTCACTTCGTCGACATCCGCCTCCGTGAGCGGCTTCGGCTCGATCTCATCGTCCAGATCCACGTTGAGTATGGCCTTGAGCGCGAATCGTGACCAGAACGACTTCTTTTCGGGATCTCGTCTGGCCACCTCTTCGTCGGCAATGTCCTCGGTGTCGAAGACGGGCTGCCTGGACTCGTCGGGCGCCTGGTCTTTCTGTACCATCGTCGTAACCTCCTTTCACTCCGCAACTCGTATAGGTTGTACCCTTCCACGGCCCGCATGATTCAGGCCGGCGACGCGGGCCGACGCCGCAGCGTCGGGTCAGGCACGGGTTACGATTCGCGTTCGGCGGCCATCGATTGGTCCGGCCGGGCGAGCTGCTGTTGCTCGAGGCGTCGCGGCTTCAGGAAGAGCGACAGCGCGGTGAGGATCATACCGACGACGGCGACGGTGGCGAAAGCAAACTGGTAGCCGTCCAGGCCCGCCGCGGCGCTCGACACGACCGCGCCGATGAGCGCGCCGCCGGAAAGCTGACCGATGCTGATGGAGAGCGTCCCGATGCCCTGCGCTACGGTCCGCTCGGCCGCCTCGGATTCGTGCAGGAGGATGTAGCTGAGCGACGAGCCAAGAATGCCGGAGAGGCCCAGTCCGATCAGGACCGAGGCCGCGTAGAACGTCGCGTGCGACAGCGTCGGGAGCCCCATCATCGCCAATCCGCTCGTGAGCAGAACCAGACTTATGAGCACGACGGTCCTCGAACCGACGCGGTCGAGCGTCCGGCCGGCGATCGGCGAGCCCACGGCCACGGCGCTGACGAGCGGCAGCAACATGAACGAGGCCGTCGACTTCGTGACGCCGAAGGCCTGCACGGCCATCGCCGGCATGAACACGAAGGCCGCTTCCGTCAATCCGGCGCCGATGCCGAGCGCGGCGACGATGGCGACCTGCCTCTGCCTGAAGAGCTCGAGCCGGACGAGCGGATTCTCCGCCCGTCTCTCGAGCCGAATGAACAGCGGAAGCAGCAGGACCGATGCCGCAAGGTAGGGCGCCACCTGCGCCGATGTGAGGCTGGCCACAAACGTTTCCGTGTCGATGCCGTTGATGCCGAAGGCAAACAGCGCGAGCAGTGCGCCCAACGATAAGACGCCGGGCCAGTCGAGCCGGCCACGGTCCACGGCGACCGTGTCGGGGAGGACGTGCATGCCGGATCCGACCACAAGAAGGGCGAGTGGTACGTTGATGAGAAACAGCCACGGCCACCCGAGCAGCAGCAGGAGCCCGGCGAGGATGGGCCCGACGATGAACGCGAGTCCGAATACGGCCCCCAAAAGGCCTAACGCCCGCCCTCGCCGGGCGGGCGGCACGACGTCGCCCACCACCGCGCTCGCGACCGGGAAAATGCCGGAGGCGCCCAGACCCTGCAGCGCACGCCCGACGAGCAGGAGCGGAAACGGCGGCGCCGCGGCCACCACGAGCGAGCCGACGGCGAAGAGGCCGACGTCCGCCGTATAGATCCGACGGCGTCCGAACAGGTCGGAGAGGCGGGCCATCAGCGGAAGCCCCAAAAGGTTGAAGAGAACGAACACGTTGAACACCCAGGAGACCGACCGCTCGGTCAGCCCGTAGTGTTCACGGATGGCCGGCAGCGCTGGACCGACGATGGCGATGTCGAGGGCCGCCATCAAAACGCCAAGAAAGAGCACCACCAGAATGCGGCCGCTGGAGGCTCTGTCGCTGGGCATGCCGGAGGAGGAGGTGCGGGGGGAGTAAGGACGGATCCTCGTGAGTTTATCCCGCACGGACAGGAGCATCAAGCGTCTCGAGGGGTATTCGTCAAAGGTGCATGGATTGCGCGGCAAGCCTCTCCGGTCCGGATGGAACCATCAGCCGATATGTGAAATCCAATGCGGTCCCTCGTAACTTGGAGCTTTGAGGTTCCATCTCTCCGCACCTGGCAAGTCCCGACATGCTCCAGCAGTTCCGACATCCTTTGCTGATTCTCGGCACGTTGGTCGTTTTTGTCGTCGGTTTCGCGATGTACTTCACCTTCAGCTTCTCCATGCTCGCAGTCGGACCGTCGGCGGACGAGCTCTGGCCGGGTACGGCGACCTGGGCCGAGCACCAGCTCGAGTCGATGCCGCTCGAAGACAAGGTCTCGCAACTCTTCTCGGTCCGCGCCTACGGTTACGTTCCGAATACGGACGATCCCGAATACCGCAAGCTCGTCGACCTCGTCGCACGTTTCGGCATCGGCGGCGTCACGTTCTTCCAGGGGAAGCCGCTCGAACAGGCGGCCCTCGCCAACGATCTCCAGAATCGCGCCGGCGTACCCCTCCTGATCTCCCAGGATATGGAGTGGGGATCGGGCATGCGCATCGAGGGCGGCACCACGTTCCCCCGTACGATGGCCCTCGGGGCTGCCCGCGACCCCCGGCTGGCCTACCTGACCGGATTCGTGACCGGCCGCGAGGCGCGCGCGCTCGGGACCCATCAGGTCTTCGCACCCGTCGCTGACGTCAACAACAACCCGAACAACCCCATTATCAACGTACGCTCGTTCGGGGAGCAGCCGCGACTCGTCGCCGATCTGAGCGCGGCCTTTGCGCGGGGCGTCCAGGATGCCGGTGCGATCGCCACCGCGAAACATTTTCCCGGCCACGGCGACACGTCGACCGATTCTCATCTCGGCCTTCCGGTCCTTCGGATCGATATGGATCGTCTGGAAACGCTCGAGCTGGTACCGTTCGAGCACCTGATCGGCCAGGGGATCATGAGCGTGATGACCGGGCATCTCGCCTTTCCCGAAATCGAGTCGGACGAAAACCTTCCTGCGACGCTTTCTGCCCGCGTAACGACCGAGTTGCTCCGGGAGCGACTCGGATTCGAGGGCCTCATCGTCACGGACGGACTCGACATGGCAGGCGTCACGTCGAAGTATTCGACCGGCGAGATAGCTGTTCGGGCCCTTCGAGCGGGCGCCGATCTGCTCCTCCTTTCGGAAGATCCGTACGCTGCCCGCGAGGCCATCTTGCGCGCCGTGGAGGAGGGCCGCCTGACCGAACGACGCATCGATGAGTCCGTCTCCCGCCTCCTCCGGGCCAAAGCGTGGCTCCGTCTGGACGCCTCGCGCACGTCCGACCTCAAGGACGTCCGTCGAATCGTCGCGGCGGACGACCACGTCGCGCTGAGCCGGACGGTCGCGCGACGCTCGCTCACGTTACTCCGCAATGAGGGCGGCGCGATCCCGCTTCGCAGCGGCGCGAGGATTCTCAGCGTCACGCTGAGCGACGACGACTCGGGCGCGTCCGTGGACTCGGTGTTCGTCGAGCAGCTCCGCCGGCGCCTGCCTCCCGGCCAGGTCGCCTCCCGGCTGCTCCACCCGGGATCGGAGCCGGCGGATTACGAAGCGATATTGTCCGAGGCCGACACCTTCGACGTCGTGGTGGTGCCGGCGTACGTCAACGTTCGGTCGTGGAGCGGTCGCATCGACCTCTCGAAGGAGCACGCCGCCTTTCTCACACGTCTGGTCGGCGGCGGTCCTCCCGTCGTGCTGGTCTCCTTCGGCAATCCGTACATCGCCATGGCCCT
Organism: uncultured Rhodothermales bacterium; assembly: GCA_964640145.1. Classification (GTDB taxonomy): domain Bacteria; phylum Bacteroidota; class Rhodothermia; order Rhodothermales; family VXPQ01; genus CAZXHQ01. The sequence goes on from CAZXHQ010000003.1 coordinate 9,258, forward strand.
GCCCCAGCCGGAGGCCTATCTGGCAGCCTACAGCGAGTCGGAAGCATCTCAGATCGCCGTAGCCGAGGCTTTGGTCGGACGATCCGCCATAACGGGACGCCTTCCCATCACTATTCCCGGTCTATACCCGTACGGTCAGGGCATCGACCTCCCGCAGCGGGTGGTCCGGACGGGGTACGCGGCCGAGGTCGGTCTCAACGGCCACCAGCTCGCACAGGTAGACTCGCTCATTTATTCGGCCATCGTCGACCGAGCCTTTCCCGGCGCTGCGCTGGCGATCGGCCGGGGCGGCGTCGTGGCGAAGCTCGACGGATACGGCTACTTCACCTACGACAGCGACCACCTGGTCACGCCCGAGTCCGTTTTCGACCTGGCCTCGCTGACGAAGGTCGTCGCCACGACTATGGCGGCCATGAAGCTGTATGATGAAGGCCGGCTCGACCTCGACGCACGCGTCGTCGAATACCTGCCCGAGTTCGGTCAGTCCGGCAAGGACCAGGTTACCGTTCGTCAACTGCTAACCCACTCGTCCGGCTTGATCCCCTACCGCGCCTTTCACGTGCTGGGCATTACCAGCCGCCGGTCGCTTATCGACAGCGTGATGGCGGAGAAGCTGATCTACAAGCCGGGAACGGAGTCGCGCTACAGTGACCTGGGCATGATTACACTCATGCTGGTGATCGAATGCATTACCGGACAGTCGTTCGACGAATACGTTCAGACGCGCATATTCGAACCGCTCGGCATGCACAATACCGGCTTCCGCGGCACCGGAAACCGGGACCCGTCCGTCGTGCCGACGGAGCTGGATGCCTACTTTCGGCACCGGCTGATTCAGGGTGAGGTGCATGACGAGACGGCGTGGATCCTGGGCGGCGTCTCCGGTCACGCCGGGGTGTTCTCCACGGTTGAGGATCTCACCAGGTTTGCCTACATGCTCATGAACGAAGGACGCGTCGACGGAGAAGAGTTCATCTCACCTGAGACCATCCGGCTCTTCACCCGAGTGCAGGATCCCGACTTGAGCACGCGCGCCCTGGGATGGGACACCAAGAGCCCGGACGGATATACGTCGGCCGGCACGCGCTTCGGACCGAACAGCTTCGGACACACCGGCTTTACCGGAACGTCGCTCTGGATCGACCCCGATGCGGACCTGTTCGTCATCTTTCTGACCAATCGCGTCTTTCCGACACGAGAGAATGGAAAAATCACGGAGTTCAGACCCCGGCTCGCCGATGCGGTGCACAGCGCCATCATCGGGCCTCCTTCGTTCGTGCTGCCGATCGTGGAGCCATAGTACATCGGTCCGCAGCTACCCCAACCGTGTGGATAACGCCCCCGTCGATTTCCGCGAACGGCTGGGTGTCGACCGAGGTACGCGTGCCGCTGAACCCGCTCCGCCTCGTCCCCGGGCGACGCCGCGTCGGAGGGCACGCAGTTTGTACCGCACTTCTTTACCGCCAGAAATCGTATGCTGACCGTCTGGAACATCTTTTGCTTCTGGACTTTTGTTAGCGGCCCGGTGGCCGGATCTGACAACCTGACACAATTGCTTGGACGAACATATGCCGACGTACGTTTATCGTCGTGAAGACGGCTCGACCTTCGAGATCGAGCAGCGAATCACGGAAAATGCGCTGGAAGCCTGCCCGGAGACGGGCCAGAAGGTAGAGCGCCTGATTACGGGAAGTGCGGGACTGATCTTCAAAGGCAGCGGGTTCTATCTGACGGATTACGTACGAAGCGACGGCAACGGATCCGCTCCGAAGGCCGACAAATCGGCGGCGGCGTCGACATCCGAGTCCGCATCCGACGGCGCCTCGACGGGCGAATCGACGGGCGAATCGAGCTCATCCTCCTCCTCTTCCTCTCCTTCGTCGTCCGCGTCGAAGTAAGCGGGGCACGACGCTTTATCCGAGCTCATCACCCTGCCCATCTGTCGCAGCGTGTCATGGACGGCGGAGGGCCCGCATCCTCGGTGTCGTGCGCGTTCATTGGGGCCAACGAGAAACCGCCGGCCCGTCGTACATCAGTGCGTCAATAGGCTTCTGCAGCACGGCCACCCTAGAGAACGTCTCCGTTCCGCCATCGGTCGACGGCCCGTCCCCAATCGGTTTGATAATAGGGTCTTCGCTGAAGAATGTAGGTTTCGAAGGGATCGTCGCGACGATTCCGTACGCGCTCGAAGACATACGTATTGACGGGATCACGGTCCCCGTAGCTGTAATACCAGATCTCCCTGTCGATGCGCCGCTCGATGTAGACCGGCGGACCGAGGATGGTGAAGACCATGCCCCGGTCGGTCATCCATCCCTCTTTGTATCCGGTGAAATAAAGATTTGCCTCCTCGATGCGGCCGTAATAGAGCTCGATCAAGTTCGCCGCGGCGTTCCGGTTGGAGACGAGGCTCCCCCAGAACGCATCGAATCGGCGCTTTTTCTCGACCGGCGACCCGCCCTGTCGGATCCCGTCGATCTCGTTGTCATATGCGATGTAGGCGAGCGCGGCGACGAGGTCGTCCAGCATGCTCATCCGGGGAAAGGTCGGGTTCTTGACCGACAGGAGTCGTTCCCGGTCGACGGCGACGGATCCAGCGGGATCGCGTCCCGCAATACGTAGACGGTAGATGCCCGGATCGAGCCGTGGCAGAGAAAACTGTACCGAGGCGCTCTCGCTCACGTCGCGAACCACGCGCCGGGTGACCTGGATCGTGTCGACGTCCCCGTCATTGATACCCCGATAGGCAAGCGACCCGCGCATCGGATCGAACCAGTACGGCGGTGCGGCGGTCGAGGAATCGCTCTCGAGCCGCTCGAGGCTCATGAGGAGGTCGAGCGCCTGGTCGTCGCGCAGGTTGTACAGCTCGATGACGGCGCGCAGCGAGTCCATGAGCGCCGGCATGTGAAGGGAGACGATGGGTGCGAACATGTCCGCATCGCCTTTTCCTTCGAGAAGTATGCGGCTGACGAACGTCTCCCCGCTGTCGGGGGCCGCCAGGTGCACCGACTGCCGTCGGCGAGCCGTCTCACCCGTCTGGACGTCCGTCATGACGGCCTCCACGACATACTCTCCGGCCGGAGCATGCAGCAGGATCCGGCCGCTGTGCGGATGGAAGCCCACCGTCGAGTCATAGGCAGCGGTGGTGAGGCGGTCGGTCTCCGTCCGCTCCGTCTCGAACGACTCGTCGCCGCGATGCATGAGCCGCACCAGCAGCTCATACTCGGCTGTATAGCGCTCCTCCGCCTGTACGAACACGAGGGAGGCATACGGAAAGCTGTAGTGCACCTCTATCGCCGGGCGGTCTCCCTCCATTCGGACGACCGATTCCATGTCGAAATTGGGAATGCCCGGCTCGTAGGCCGCCGTGCGCCCCGCATCCGGCGAATCGATCGCTGAAGACCCGGCACAGGCGGAGAGCCACAGCAGCAGCAGCGCTGTCAGGGATGTCGCCGCCGTACGTCCCATATCTCCAACCCCCTAAACTTCGTACGCAGACCGCGTGCGACCGGCTCGCACGGGCTACCGACCCGCTTGTACTATCTCGGCAAAATCCGATCCCGTCAGGCTGGCTCCGCCGATAAGTCCGCCGTCGACGTCGTCTCGCCCGAAGAGCTCGTCGGCGTTGTGCGGCTTCACGCTGCCCCCGTAGAGGATGTGCATCCTCCCCCCTTTGTTCTCGCCGACCTTCTCCTTCAGGCGGGCACGGATGAAGGCATGCATCTCTTGCGCCTGTTCGGGCGTGGCCGTCTCGCCCGTACCAATCGCCCAGACCGGCTCGTAGGCCACCACCAGCCTGTCGGGATCATCCACCGACACGCCGTCCAATCCCTTCTCGATCTGCTCGCCGACGACCTCCCGGGCGCGCGCTCCTCGGCGTTCTTCCAGCGTCTCGCCCACGCATACGATAGGCACGAGGTCGTTCGAAAGCGCCTGTTTGACCTTACGGTTGACGCCCGCATCCGTCTCGCCGAAATACTGGCGGCGCTCCGAATGCCCCAGAATGACGTACTGCGATCCTACCGAGCGCAGCATCCCGGCCGACACCTCGCCGGTATAGGCCCCCGCATTTTCTTCGTGCATGTTCTGCGCACCGAGTCCGACCGGCGTGTCCCGAACGATCTCCCAGACGGCGTGAAGGCTGACGTACGGCGGACACACGACGACCTGCACGGCTCCGGGGTCCCCGACCGCCTGCACGACGTCGTGCGCCAGGGAACGCGCGCTCTCGAGGTCGGTGTTCATCTTCCAGTTTCCGGCAACGAGCATAAGCCTCTCTTTTGGTTGGTTGGGTGGATACGTAATGTCGCGAAACTATGAGCAGCGGACCCGGCGCCCCGCTGCGTGTTGTGAATGGGAGAAACGTGCCCACGTAGTTTCTTGAAAGGGTCTATGCGCGTGCTCCCCCAGGCGCAGCGACAGGAACGCGAAGGGCGGCTGACGGCAGGCACTATGGCGAGGCACCGGAACGACGCGGAGCGCCATGCAGCGCGCTCACAGGTAGGCGTATGTTCGAATTGATGTATCAAGTCGTGCGTGCACGTCTGGCGGATCGGTCGCGTCCACCATGGAGCGAACGCGGCCGTCAGCGCTTAATTTCGGCGAGCCTCCAGGCGCTCTGACAGCAGTCTGCGAACGAGCTTGGGATCCGGCGACCCCTCGAAGCGCTGCATCACCTGCCCGATAAAATAGCCGATGAGACCCTGCTTTCCGTCAAGATAGGTCTTTACCTGGTCGGGGTGCTCGTCGATCACCTTTTCGACAAAGGGCGCCAGGGCCCCTTCGTCGGAAACCTGCACCAGATTCTTCTGTTTCGCGATGGCCTCCGGTGAGTCGTCCGTCTCGAGCATCGCTTCGAAGATTTCCTGTGCCGCCGTGGACGAGACCTCATCCTCGAGACGCAGGTGCACGAGATGTGCCAGGCGTCCGGCATCCACGTGCAGCTCGTCGAGCGTGATCGATTTCTCGTTCACGGTCCGAAGAACGTCCGTCATCACAACGTTGGAGACGGCCTTGGCCTGGGCGTGCGTGTTGCCGCCCCCGGTTCGCTTGAAGAGCGCGGTCAGCGTCTCCTCGAAATAGTCCGCCAGTTCGCGCTCCTCGGTCAGCAGACGCGCATCGTATGCCGGAAGACCCCACTCGTCCTGAAACCTCGCGCTCCGCAGCTCAGGCATTTCAGGCAGCTCGCTCCGCACGCGCTCGAGCACTTCGTCCGTCACCGCCACCGGTACGAGATCGGGATCGGGAAAATAGCGGTAGTCGTGCGCCTCTTCCTTCGAGCGCATCGACCGGGTCTCCATCCGATCGGCGTCCCATAGCAGCGTCTGCTGCACGACCGCTCCCCCGCCCTCGACGAGCTTGATCTGCCGTGCGATCTCATATTCGAGGGCTCGCTCTACGTTGCGAAACGAGTTCATGTTCTTGACTTCGGTTTTCGTCCCCAATGCGTTCCGGCCGCGAAGTCGGATCGACACGTTCGCATCGCAGCGGAGGGAACCCTCCTCCATATTCCCGTCGCAGATGCCCAGGTAGCGGACGATCTGGCGGATCTTCTGCATGTAGAGGTAGGCTTCGCGCGGCGAGCGGATATCCGGCTCCGAAACGATCTCTATCAGGGGCACGCCGCATCGGTTGTAGTCGAGAAGCGTGTCGTGCGGGTCCTGGTCGTGGAGCGACTTGCCTGCATCCTCTTCCATGTGGATGCGCGTCAGGCCCACTCGCTTGGTGCGGACCTGGCCATTTTCTACGTTCTCTTCGAGGGCGATCTCGACGTAGCCGCCGTAGCAGATCGGCGTTTCGTACTGCGAGATCTGATAGCCTTTCGGCAGGTCCGGATAGAAGTAATGCTTGCGAGCAAAGACGGACCGCCGGGCGATCTGGCAGTGCGTAGCCAGCCCCATGCGAAGCGAGTAATCGACGACCTGATCGTTGAGTACCGGCAGCGTGCCGGGATGGCCGAGGCTGATCGGGTCCACGTTCGTGTTCGGATCCGCCCCGAACCGCGCCGACTCCGAACTAAACGACTTCGAATTCGTCAAGAGCTGGCAGTGAACTTCCAGTCCGATTACCGGCTCGTACTTCTCGTGCAGCATCGTCGCTCGTTATGTTCCTCCATTCGAAGCCTGTTGCAGTACCGCACGACGATAAGAAATGTTCGATCCGTAGCGGCATGCGCGCTCCTGTGCTGCTTCGCGGCAGGCTGCGGCGACTCCGCCGAAACAGAGGAGAATCGTACGGAGGGACCGTTCGGAAGTCCGTATGAGATCGTGACGAACGAATCGCCTGCGATGCCGGATGAACCGCCCGCCATCCTGTCCGACTCTCTCTCGGTCATGGTCGCCTACCCGGGCGGCTGCGAAGAGCACGTGTTCGCCCTCGGCTCACGGCTCGCAGGCGACACCGCGGAGGTCTGGCTGCGCCACCACAGCGGCGGCGACCCGTGTGAGGGGCAGATCAGGGAGCGTCTCCACCTGCCCCTGCCGGATCAGGTCCTCGAGGCGCGCCGGATCCATCTCTTGAATCCCACCGGGGCGGTCCCCTTCGTGTTGCGGTGGGACGTACAGACGGCGGTCGAAATCGATGCGGCGGCCGGGGTGACCAACGTAGCTAGACGGCCTCAAACTTCTCCATGATCTCGCGGCCGTGCTCCTTCACCTTCGGGCGTTTGAAGACGTGAACGATGGCGCCGTCCTCATCGATGAGGAACGTCGTTCGCCTGATACCCATCGACTTCTTCCCGTAGAAACGCTTCTCTCCCCAGACGCCGTAGGCGTTCAGGATTTCTTTGTCCGGGTCCGCCACGAGCGGAAACGGGAGATCGTACTTCTCCGCAAAGGCTTCATGTGATGCGACATCGTCGGCTGAAACGCCGATGACCGCAATGCCCTCCTCGAGCAACCTCCGGTAGTCGTCGCGAAGGTTGCAGGCCTGCCTGGTGCAGCCCGGGGTATCGTCCTTGGGATAAAAGTAGAGCGCCACCTTCCTGCCTCGCAGGTCGCTGAGTCGAACGGAATCGCCTGTCTGCGTCACTCCTTCGAAATCGGGCGCCGGGTCGCCTGCGGCCGGCATGCCGTTCTCTGTATCCGTCATTTTCTGCGGGTTGTGATCCGTCCTGGTCATGGTCGCGAGTGCGGCTCCTCGGGCCCTTGCCGTTCAGTAGGCCAGAAGCTCGTCGAGTACCTGCGCAAGCTTTGCCTTTGCCGAATATACGGCTTGTTCGAGACTCTTCGAGGCGGGTACGGGCATGTGCTCGGCACCGAGCCGCGCCGGAGGGGCGTCGAGCAGCTCGAAGCCCTCCTCCGCGATCCGGGCTGCCACCTCCGCCCCGAACCCTCCCTGGAGCGGTGCCTCATGGAGGACGAGCAGACGGTTCGTTTTTTCCAGAGAAGTGAGCACGGCCCGGCGGTCCCACGGCACGAGGGTGCGAAGGTCGATCACCTCGAGCTCCGTCCCCTCGGCCGCACGACGGTCAGCTTCTTCCAGCGCCCAGGTGAGCCCGACGCCGTACGTTACGACGGTTGCGTCGAACCCTTCGCGGGCGAGGCGCGCCTGCCCCAGCTCGATCTCGTACGGATCGTCCGGCACCTTGCCTTCGAGGGCCCGATAGAGCAGCTTGTGCTCGAAGAAAAGCACCGGATTGGGATCGCGGATGGCCCGCATCAAGAGTCCCTTCGCGTCGCGCGGCGTCCCGGGCAGCACGACTTTGAGCCCCGGCACGTGGCAGAACCACGCCTCGTTCGACTGCGAATGGAACGGACCGGCGCCGATGCCGCCGCCGATGGCTGCGCGAATGGTCACGTTCAGCGGCCGGCCCCACCGGTAATGCGTCGTGGCCAGGTTGTTGACGATCTGATTGAAGCCGCAAGAGATGAAATCGGCGTATTGAAACTCGAGCACGGGCTTGAAGCCTTCGAGCGCAAGGCCCATGCACGCACCCACCGCACCGCTTTCGATGATAGGCGTGTTTCGGATGCGGCCGGGACCAAATTGCTCGAGGAGGCCGCTGGTAACCTTGAAGACGCCTCCGTACTCGGCGACGTCCTGGCCCAGAACGAGCACCGACGCATCACCTTCCATGGCCTGTCGCAACGCGTCCGCGATGGCGTCCACATACCGTTTCGGGGTGAGCCGTCCGTTCGGCGCCCGGTAGACGGCGGGCGAGGGCGCCCACACGTCGGCCCGTTCTTGCTCGAGCGTGCCCTCCACGTCGGGCTGGGAAAGCGCATAGTCGACGTCGGCATCGACGCGCGCCTTGATCCGCGCTCGCACGTCCCCCAGCTCGGCCTCGGAGGCCTTCCTGTCGTCCAGAATCCTGCGGGTCAGCCGCGTGATCGGATCGCGATCCCTCCATTCGGCGAAACGCTCCTCGGGCACGTACGCCACGCCGGACGCCTCCTCGTGCCCGCGCATTCGAAACGTCTTCATCTCGAGCAGCGTGGGGCCGTCGCCCCGGCGCGCTCGCTCCGCCGCCTGCCGCACGGCGCCTATGACCTCGAGGACGTCGTTGCCGTCGACGACCTCGCCCGGCATGCCGTACCCGGCCGCGGCCTCGGCGATGTCCTTGACGGGAACCGCCTCCTCGACGGGCGTGGAGAGCCCGTAACCGTTGTTCTCCACCACGAAGACGACCGGCAGCTTCCACAGGCCGGCCAGGCTCGCTGCTTCGTGAAAATCCCCTTCCCGAGTACCGCCGTCGCCGGCGAAGCAAAGCGCCACGACAGGTTCGCCGCGGAGCTGCGCCGCCAGGCCGAGTCCGCATGCGACCGGCAGCATCGCTGCCATGTGCGATATCATGCCTATGATCCGCTTCTCCGGCAGACCGAAATGGTAGGTCCTGTCGCGACCCTTCGTAAAGCCGCCCGCCTTTCCCATCAGCTGGCACAGGAGCGGCCGCAGCGGAACGCCCCGCGCGGTCCACACCCCCGTGTTGCGATGCATGGGGAGCAGATAATCCCGATCGTCGAGACCGATCGTGCAGCCGACGGCAACGGCCTCCTGGCCGTATCCGCTGAACCACTTGGAGATGCGGCCGTGCCGGATCAGGCGCAGCATCTTCTCCTCGATCGCCCGGGGAAGATAGAGATGCTCGTACAACTGCAGGAGGTCGACGCGGACCCGTGTTGTCAACTCCGCCATAGGCCTTATTGCCCTTTCCCCAGCAGCGTCGTCCTGACGGTCCGGAACAGAATCTTGAAGTCCATCCTGAGATTGACGTTCTCGATGTAGAAAAGATCGTACTTTACCTTCTGGCGAACGTCATCGAGGCTCGTATCGTACTTCCACTTCACCTGTGCCCAACCGGTGATGCCCGGCTTTACGCGATGGCGGCGGCTGTAAAGCGGTATTTCTTCCGACAGCCTTTGGACAAAATACGGCCGCTCGGGGCGCGGTCCGACCAGACTCATGTCCCCTTTGAGCACGTTCCAGAACTGGGGAATTTCGTCGAGCCTGGTCTTGCGCAGCCATCTTCCGAGGGGCGTGTAGCGCGGATCGTTCGCCTGCGCCCAGACGGGCCCCGTCTCGGCCTCGGCGTTCTCACGCATCGTCCGATATTTGTACATGGTGAACTGCTTTCCGGACTGCCCTACGCGCTGCTGCCGGTAAATGGCCGGCCCGGGCGAGGTAGCGCGTATGAGGACGGCGATGCCGGCCCAGACCGGCAGCCCGGCGGCGAGCACGACGAACGAGACGGCGATGTCGATGAGCCGCTTCGTGCTCTGCTCCCACGCCGGCATCGGTTCGGGGAGCACCTCGATGAGGGGGAGCCCGTACATGTGCTCCGTCCTCGCCATGCCCCCGATGAGCGTGTAGAAGTCCGGAATCAGCTTGAGCGACACGGCCTTGCCGTCACACAGGCGTAACACGTCCATCAGCGGGCCGTGGTCTTCCGATCCGAGCGCGATGAGCACGTCCTGCACCTCGAGCCGGTCGATCAGGCGCGGAAGCGCCTCGATCGAGTGCACGTCGTCTTCGTCGGCCACGCGTGCGAACGTCTCGTCGCCGTTCGCGATCGAGTAGGAGGCCTTCCCGCCGGCGGCGACCGGCTCGGGCTCGTCCAGCCGCCGCATGCGGATGGCCCCGACGATCCGCAGGCCCGCTTCCGGATACCGCGCGACTTCCTCGTAGAGCTGCTCGACCCGGTCGGTCCATCCCACGACGAGCGCTTTGTGCAGCCCCTTGCCGCGCAGGATGAACGCTTTCTGGACCGACCGAACGATGATGCGTCCGGTGGCGACGAGCGTCAGTACGGCCGCCCAGTAGAAGAAAATGAGGCTACGCGTGGCGCCGGGTTCGAGCGTCTCGATGAAGATGGCGAACACCAGGATGAGCACGCCGACCGTCACGACCTTCGTCACCGAGACGAGCTCGTCGAAGCGGCTGTCCGCGTAGCGCTCGCGGTACATCCCGAAAAACAGAAAGACGCAGAGCCAGTACCCGGCCAGGACGCCGACCGGAATGATCATCCACGGCGGCTCCGCATGACCCGCGCCAAACCATTCCCACCGAAAACGTGCGAGAAACAGGAGCAGACTGGCTGCGCTGAAAGCGGCGACATCGGCCAGTATCAGCGCTATGAGCTCGGACTTGCGCGACACGGAAGGTACCGTCCCCTACCTGGAAGATTGCAGACTTGCTGGTACGTGCGGTAGTAGAATCGCCGGCGGCCTTACATGGGATGGTTCGCAAAAGGTTTCAGATGGATGAACTTATCGACTGCCGGCCAGCGAAACAAGGAGCCGTCGAGATCCTTACGAAGTGGCTCCCCGGGGACGGCGGCGCGTGCGCACGCGACCGCGCTCCACATGGCGGCAAAAACGAGTCGTAGCATCTTCCATCCGGGCCCGCTAATTTCACGCCTCGCCGACGATCATACCCGAGCATGCCCGTTTCACCCGCTTCGTGCCGACTGCCCGTTCTGCTCGCGCTGTTCGCGTTCCTGTCGGCGACGACGGTCGCGGCGCAGGAGCACCGCCTGGTCCCGCTGGACCACTGGGCGTACGAGTACATCCACCGCCTCCAGCTCCGGGGACACCTGCTGGATCTGCATCCCACGGCCCTGCCCTACACGTTCGGCGACGTCGAAGCCGCGCTGAGTTCGCTCGACCGCCGCGACGTTCCCGCCGTCTCCGCGCGATGGGTCGATGCCCTGCTGGACGCCTTCGCACGGGACGATAGCCCGGAAGGGGCCGTCATCGGCGCCGAGATTCAGCCCGGCGTACGCTCCGGCACGTCGGCGCGGCTCGACCCGTTGCGACCGGCCGGCTCCGAGGAGTCGGCATTCGGAGCCGGCTCGGTGAGCATCTACCCGAACGTCGCAGGCCGCCTCTTCCTGGAATATGGACCCGCCGTGGTCCAGGCGGGCCTTCGCTTCGACGTGTACTACCGCGACGATCCGGATGGGCTCCCTTCCGCCAACCGGCTCATCACGCGTAATGAAGATGCATACGCCGGGATCGATACCCGCTACGCCGCCGCCTACGTGGGGCGATACCGGCAGCACTGGGCCCCCCGGGCCGAGACGGCGCTCCTTGTGAGCGATAATCCCGTCGGATTCGATCAGGTGACCCTTCGCATAGGCGGCCCCCGTCTGGCGCTGCGAAGCATTGTGGGGGAGCTCGACAGCATGACCGAGGACGGCCGTTTTCACGGCGTCGCCGGGTCGGACAGCGTCGTGGCGAGCGTCCGTCGCTACCTCGCGGCACACCGCTTCGACTGGCGACCGTCCCCTCACCTGGCCCTCTCGGTGATGGAATCCAGCATCTACTCCGGTCGCAGCAGCGGCTTCTCCCTCAAGTTTCTCAACCCCCTCGTTCTCCACGCCTTCGCCGTGGACGGCCGGCCGAAGAACGACGAGAACAACGGACTGCTGGCCGGCATGCTATGGGCTCGGGCCGGCGCGTGGACGCTGCAGGGACAACTGCTTGTAGACGACATCGACCTCATGAATGAGACGGGCGAGCCGCCGTCGGCGGCGCTCAGCGGCAACCTGGTCTACGCAGGGCTCGGACGCGCCGATCTCGGCGGCTCGCTCACCGCCGTAGCGGTGCGCACATATAACTCACACCAGCCCGACGGACGCTATACGCACCTGGTGCGTGGCATCGGCGCCCCGCACAACGACTTCGTGCATGCGGGCGTCTATTTTCGATTCTATCTCGGGAGCAGCAGCCTCGACGTCTCGCTGGCCCCCAGGCTGGATGCGCTGTTTCAGGGCGCCGGGGAGATCCACATGCCGTATCCTGCGTCGGCTGACGACACCGGTCTCATCCTCACAGGTACCGTGCAGCGGGTCCTCAGGCCGGCCGTCGACCTGCGGATCCAGCGCGGCCGGGCCTGGTGGTTCCGGATGGACGCAGGACCGGCCTTCATCCGCAACGAGCACCACGCGGACTCGGCCGACCGCGTGGCCTTCACGATGACCGCCTCGCTAAGCGCGCGGCTATCCGCCGTTGATTCCGTCCGCCCGTCGTTCTGACCGAGACCGCGACGTATGATGTTCGCATCCAGCTGCCGGAGGTTGATGTTCTGCATCATCGTGCGGCTCCTCGTCGCCGGGCCCGCGCACGCGCAGGACGCGTTCTCCAGCGTTTCGGTACGGACGGCCGTCATCACCGACGCGAATCGCAGCGCCATCCACGAGTACTGGCACCCGGGCCTCGGCGGCACACTCGCCGGCAGCACGCCGTTTTATTTTGGGGAGGCGGAGATCGGAGCCGCCGTTCACAGGTATGAGGCCGTCGACCCGGCTGTACCCCGCTTCGACGCCCTGCTGGCCTACGTCGGCTGGGGCTTCGACCTCTCTCCGATCGATTTCGTAGCGTGGTACGGCGGCGTCGCCGTGGGCAATTATCGCATGACGTTCGACGAGGAGACCTTCACGGGCGTCCGCAACGAAAGCGAGCTCACGCTCGGCCTGCACACGCGCGTCGATCTACGCATCTCGCCCGTCCTGAGCCTCTTCGCGGCGGGCCGCTACATGCGCATCTACACGGCCCCGCGCTTCGAGACGGCGTACGTCGGCGGCGGCATCGGCGTCACCTTCGACACCCCCCGATGGCTGGAAATCCTCCTTCGATAGCATGCTCCGGACACCCGTACGTCTTGCTGCCATGCTCGCACGGTCGGGGCTCCTCGCGCTGCTTGCGTACGCCCCTCTGTCGACGCCGTCTGCACGCGCGCAGGATGATGCCTGTACCCCCGGCCCGCGTACGGAAATCATCTCGCGCGAAGACGTCTCGCGCCACGCTCTCAGCCGGCTCACGGACGCGTTCGCGTTCTCCTCGCGATGGCACGCCGCGAGCGTGGACGGGTATCACTGGCAGGCGGTTGCCGGCGGCCTCGCCCCCGGCCTCGTCCGCTGGAGCGTCTACGTCGACGACGTGCCCGTCGCCTCGCACCTTCTCGGTCGCAGCCACCTCAACGCGCTTCCGATTCCGATCTTCGACGTCGAGTGCATCGCGCTCGTCGAGGGCCCGGATCTGCGCCGGACGGGCTTCGCTCCCTCCGGATCGATCCGCATCTACACGAAGCCGCCCGACGTCGGCCTTTCCCTGCACGGCGGCGCCGCGGCGGGCAACGAGATTAACGATCCGGGACCGTTCCGCTATATCGGTAGCGGCGGTGAGAATGTAGACCGCATCGGCCCGATCGCCTCGGCCGGCGTCTCGGTGAAGGCGCGGACCTGGCACGTCCGGGCCGACGGTCGCCTCGACGAATTTCACGTCACCGACGCGGCGCTCCTCGAGCGCGCCAGGACCATCCACGTGGAATCGAAACCGCACATCCGGACCGCCTCCGCCGGCATCACGGCCGCGGCGGGTGCCCGGCACCGATTCATCGCCGGGTCGACGAGAACCAGAGATCTCGCCTTCTTCGAGCCGGTGGGACTCGAAATTCCGGCCGAGCATCGCATCCAGGTCGCCGGCGGATCGGGCCGCCTTCCGGTGACCGACGGGTTCATTCGGTACGCCGCCTCCTTCACGCGCAGCAGTCTGACGGGCCGGACCGACGACATCCGGCCCGACTGGGCCCAGGATCACGTCGCGGCCGACGCCGACGTCACGCTGCCGGGCATCCGTCTGGGCGGCGGTCTGCGTGCCGCGGACGTCCAGACCAGTCAGCGACTTTCGTCGGCGCGGTCCCTTACCGGCCGGTTCTTCGCCGGCATCGACCGGACCATGACCTCGACGTGGCGCCAGACACTCCTCTTCGAGTGGAACCTGTGGAATGACAGGCACGCTGCCGCCGGGTACGCGCTGAGCGACGTCCACCTCGATGCGAACCAGACTATCTCCCTTCTCGCCACGTACGGGCAGCTGCTGCCTGACGAGCAGGATCCCTGGATGTGGATCGGTCGCGGCTATATCCTGCCCGCAGCCGGTTCGATCCACATCCGGCCTCTTGACAGACGGCCGCTTCCGCGCCTGCTCACGCTTGAAGGCGCGTGGCGGGGAGCGATCACGGACGGCCTGCAGGGAATCGTTCGGATCTTTTACCGGCGGATGGTCGACGAGTACCTGCCCGTCTTTGTCCGCTCCTACGACCCGGAGACGTCCGGCTACGACGTCACCACGACGCTTCGAGGCAGCGTCGAAGGCAGTACGGCCGGCACGGAGGTAACCCTGCGGCACCGCGTCGCATCCGCCTTCCAGCACCGGCTCTCCTACGTGCTGGAGTCGGCGGAAGACGGGGACGCGGCCTTTCGTGAGGCATATGCCCGGATACCCACCGTGCGCATCACCTACACGGCCGCGTTTACGCCCGTCGATCGCTTCAGCCTCTCGAGCCTCGTGCGCTATACGTCTGCGACGCGCTGGCCGTCCTACGACACGACGGTCCCCGATTCCGATGCGCCCTACTCGTGGGAGCTTCCCGAATTCATACGGGTGGACGTCGCTGCGTCGAAACGCATGTGGCGGAACCATCTGCGGGTCTCGCTGGCACTGCGGAACGTGCTGAACGAACCGCTTCGCCTCCACCCTGCCGGCGCCGTCTTCCACATGGCCGTCCACTTTTCGGTGCAGCTGAACGTGGGCTCCAGGGCCGGCCTTTAGTGCGCCCTGCAGCGGATCCCCGCACGCTGCGCTGCGTTTCTCGTGCCGTGATGAAAGGATCCGATATTATTGCCGCAGAACGCCTCGAGCGCTACCGCCGGATCGTGCCCGAATGGGCCGCCTTCAGGGACGCCGTCTCGAAGCCGCTGCCTCTCTGTCTCTGGACCAACCGGCTGCGCACGAACGCCGCCGTCGTCGAGCGGCATCTCGATCGCGAAGGCATCGAGGTGCGACCGGTGAACTGGTTTCCGGGCGCGTTCAAGGGCAGCCCCTCAAAGCGTGCCGGGCAGTCTATGCCGTTCGTGGCGGGCCTCTATCACATCCAGGAGGAGGTTTCGCTGCTTCCCGCGAAAATCCTCGCGCCCGAGCCCGGAGAGCGCGTGCTCGATCTGTGTTCGGCACCGGGCAACAAAACGGCCCAGATGGCCGTGGCCATGGACAATTCGGGCACCATCATCGCAAACGACCGGAATGCAATGCGGACGCGAGCCACGCGCGGCGTTCTGGACCGCATGGGCATCATCAACACCACCATCACCACGTCCGACGCCTCGAATCTTCCCGACGAAGTAGGCCGTTTCGACCGCGTCCTGGCCGACGTGCCCTGCACCTGCGAGGCTACGACGCGCAAGCACGTCGACGCCCTGCTGCAGTCGGGCCGGGAAGCCTCTCTCCGCTTTCACCGCCGGCAGAGCGCCATCCTCCGAAAGGCGATACAGCTCTGCCGTCCGGGTGGACGCATCGTCTATGCGACATGTACGTACGCGCCTGAGGAAAATGAGATGGTGATCGATGCCGCGCTGCGCGAAGACGGCGATCAGATAGAGGTGCTGCCCGCGCGCATCGAGGGATTCAGGTCTTCCCCCGGAATCACCGAGTGGGACGGCACCCCGCTGGATCCGGCGCTGGCCGGTGCCATGCGGGTCTGGCCGCACCAGAACGACAGCGGCGGCTTCTTCGTCGCCCTCCTGAGCAAGCGGGAGAACGGCGACGGGTCCGGTGGCCGACGGCCCGACGACACGTTTGCGCTCTCAGAGGCGGAGCAAGAGAAGTGGCTCCAGCTTCTGAACGACCGATTCGGCATCCCGCAGGAGGCCTTCGAGGCCGCGCGCCTGCACGAACCAAACAACAAATACGTCGCGGTGGTTTCGGCAGCGCACGAGTCGGTCGACCGGCCCCGGCCGGTGAGCATCGGCATGCCGCTGATACGGATCGGCCTTCGCTATCCGAAGCTCACGACTGCGGGGGCCCGGCTGATCGGCCGACGGGCCGTACGGAACACGGTGCGCCTCGACGATGCGCAGGCGTCGGACTACACGTCGCGGAAGGACTTCTATCCCACCGCCGACCAGGTGAAAGGCCTTGCAGGCACCGGTTACGTGATTGTCGAGCACGCGGGCGCCGTACTTGGCGTCGGGCTCTACCTCGAAGAAAAAAACTGCGTCAAGAGCATGTTTCCGAAAGTGCTCTCCAGAGCCGTAGCCGACTGACGAGGGGACGGTTACTCCAGCTGGAATCGGAAGGTCACGATCCCCGTCTGGGGCTCCTGCGGTGCATTCGGGGGCAAGGGGTTGAAGCGCCAGCGCTGCAGCGCGTCCATGGCGGCTTGCTCGAGGGACGGATTGCCTTTCAAGAGCGGGAATCGGCGAATGATGCGTCCCTGCGGATCGACCGTGATGCGGACGCGGATCGTGGCATTCACCCGCTCTCCATACGCCGGCAGCGGCGCAAAGACGGCGTCGCGGTTCAGGCCCTCGATCTCGAACGGCGCGGCGCGCTCCTCTTCGGCGCCTTCACCTTCGGCGCCGCTCTGATTGCCCGTCGAACCGTCCGCGGCGCCGCTTCCGAGCGGACGCACCGGTTGAGACTCGGGAGCCGGCTCCGGTTTGTTGACCGCCGCCGGATTGTTTTCCTGTTCCGGAGAGACGGTCTCCGTTTCCGGCGTCGTCACCTGGTCCTCATCGGGTACGGCGACATCCTGATCGGGGAGGTCCACCGGCCGCGCTTCTTCCGGCGCCGACGCTTCTTCCGACGGAGGCTCGGGCTGCTCGATCTGCTCCTCGGCGGCATCCGCACGATCTTCCACCGACTGCTGCACCGGACGGCCTTCGGAGAACGGGCCGAATTCCACCTCCACGAATCCTAGCTGCTGCTGCTCCGGCTTCGCGGCGGTCAGAAAGGTAAAGAACAGCAGAAGCAGGGCGTGCAGGGCGACGCTCGTCCCCAGACCGATCCAATCGTTCTTATTCATGCACCTACCTCTTCCAACAGTAAACGAAGCGTCTCTTTATAGGGGGGGCGAACCACGCCGTGCTCGGTGATGATGGCCGTAACGAACTCGGCAGGCGTAATGTCAAACGCGGGATTGTACACAGAGATTCCGTCCGGGGCGGTCTGCCGCCCGAAGCCGTGCGTGATCTCGCTTGCGTCGCGCTCTTCGATCTGGATGTCGGCGCCCGTCCGCGTATCCGGATCGACCGTCGAGAGCGGCGCGGAAACGTAAAAAGGGATCTCGTGCGCCCGGGCCAGTACGGCCAGCGAATACGTGCCGATCTTGTTGGCCACGTCCCCATTGGCTGCGACGCGGTCGGCCCCGACCATGACGGCGTCGATCCGACCGTCGCGCATCACGTGGCCGGCCATGGAATCCGAAATCAGGGTGGCCGGCACACCCGACTTCTGGAGCTCCCATGCGGTGATCCGGCTCCCTTGAAGCAGCGGCCGCGTCTCGTCCACATAGGCCGTGAGCCGGCGCCCCCTCTCGCGCGACAGCAGGAGGGGGGCCAGCGCCGTCCCGTATCCGGAGGTGGCGACGCCGCCCGTGTGGCAGTGCGTCAGAACCGATGCGCTCTCGGGCAGCACCGTCAGGCCGTGCTCGCCGAGCGCCCTGCCCGCCTTCAGGTCTTCATCGTAGAGAGCCCTCGCCTCTTCCAGAAGACGCGCTCGCATGCCGGCCGCGCCGGCGTCACGGCATGATGCGGCCGCCTTCCGCATGCGTCTTAGCGCGTAGAACAGATTGACGGCCGTCGGCCGCGTACCCTCCAGAAGATCGGCCGCGCGCACGACGCGCCGGTACGCGTCCCGGTTCTCCGCCCCGCGAAGCGCGAGCACCACGCCGAAGGCCGCGGCGATACCGATGGCCGGTGCACCCCGCACGCGTAGCTCGCGTATGGCCTCGGCCATCTCGTCAGGCGTCGTCAGCTCCAGCCACTCCTCCTCGACGGGAA
>CAZXHQ010000004.1:0-3518 GCA_964640145.1 uncultured Rhodothermales bacterium
CGCCCGTCGGCAGCGTAGTCTTCTCCGATTTGCTCGAGCGCACGGACGGTCTCCTCCCACACCTCCGGTATCTCGGCGAGCGCGATCAAGCGCATCCGTGTGTCCTCGCCGCGCTTGTGGTCGTGCGTGGCGGTCGCCACAATGCTCTCCGGATACCGGTGCGCGCGGAAACGGGCGTGCGAATGGAAGGCGTGCAGGCTCCTGCCGAATTCATCGGGCTCGCCGCCCACTTCGTTGAGCGCGGTCATCGGCAGATACCGGTAAAAGGCAGTATCCTCTACGCCTTTGGCCGCCACCGGCGCCGTGTACTGCTGAAAGCGTCCGACCCAGGCCTGTCGAACCGGCAGGAGATCCGTGCGTATGTCGCCGAGGATGACGTCCGCCACGAAGTCGTAGACGGTGGGCTCGGCGACGGGATTCCGGGCGCGCGCCCGGTGGACCGCCCGCTGGATGACCTCGCGCGCCCTCTCCATGTCATACGGCAGATACGTTCGATAGCGGCGGAACACGGCCACGATCTCCGTGATCGCCTGCCGGATGGCCTCGAGCGTGAAGTCGCGCGTGTGGTAGTCCGCCTCGGAAATTCGGTCGAGTTCGTACGAAAGGCGCAGCAGTTCGCTCGAAAGCGAACCCTCGATCACCATCTTCTTGCTCACGTAGGCTTCGTCGTCGAAGGACCGGTATGGCCCGACCTGGCGACGACAGATCTTTTCGAGGGGTATCCGTCCGTCGCTGCACAGCAGCACGCCCATGACGTCATTCATAAACTCATACCCCGTAGTGCCCGCCACGGGCCATTCGTCAGGCAACGTCTCTCCGGCGGCGAGGATCTTCTCGACCCAGATGCGGCCGCCACCCACGTTTTCCAGCCGCTCCAGGTAATCGTGCGGATCGAAGAGGCCGTCGATATGGTCGATCCGGACACCGTCGACGGCTTCCGATGCGAGCAGCTCCGCGAGAAGCTGATGCGCATCCCAGAAGACGTGGTCGTCCTCCATGCGAAGCGCCACCAGCTCGTTGATGTCGAAGAAGCGGCGGTAATTGATCTCGGAGCTGGCCGTCTTCCAGAACGACAGCCGCCAGAACTGACGTTCGAGCAGCACGTGGATACGTCCGATGTCGAAGCCGGACAGGACCTCCTCCGGCTCGAGCCGGTCGAACAGCGCGACCAGGCGCTTGCGGAGAGCTTCCGCCTTGTCGCGCTCGCTCGGTGCCAGCGTTTCGTAGGCATCGTGCAGGTCCTTCAGGTCCCAGTAGGGCTCCGTCCGTTCCGCCGATTCCATGGCTGCTTCGAGCACGAACCTGTAGCTGGCCGGATTCAGGCGGTACCTGTTTTCGTAGTACGCTGCGTAGACGTAGCCGTCGTCGTAGACGAGCGACAGCTCGCCCTCATCCAGCACGTCACCGTAGGGCCGTCCGAGAAACGGAAGCAGGATTTTCCCCTGCAGCTCGGGCTTGATGGGGTTCCAGTCGACGTCGAAATACGGGGCGTATGGAGAATGCGGGCCGTAGGCCAGCACGTCCTGCCAGTAGGCGTTCCTGGGGCCGACGCCGGCATGGTTCGGGACGAAGTCCAGGATGAACCTCAGGTCGTGCTCCAGGGCCGCTTCGGTAAGCCGGGCGAATCCTTCGGGGCCGCCGATCTCGTCTCTGATGGCGTTGTGATCGATCACGTCGTATCCGTGGCGGCTGCCCGGCCGGGCCTGCGTGATGGGAGAGAGATAGAGGTGACTGACGCCGAGGCGGCTGAAATAGGGCAGCAGGTCCTCGATCTCGGCAAAGCCGAACGCCGGGTGAACCTGAAGTCGGTACGTGGCGATCATGGAGCGGTCGAACGGTCCGATAAGTCAGGTCGAGAGAATGATCCCCGCGGGAACGCTGAAGTGAACCGAGTCGTCTGCGATCTCGGGCGGCTTCCCGGAGCGAGCGTATTTCTTCTCCTCGGTGTGGAGCACGACGGTGCATCCGGCCGGGCATGGGAGGGAGACGCCCTCCTCGAACGCGACGAGCAGGACCCTCGTGCCCCGCGTCACATAAAGTCCGGCCGGGCCCTCGGCCCGGGCGTGCGCGCTCTTCGCCAGCCCAGGGCGCAGAAGCAGCAGGTCTCGATAGAGGTTTACCATGCAGGCGTGGTGTTCTTCGTCACGCTCACCCCAGCGCAGCCGGCTGCGATAGAACGTTTCGGGATCCTGCGGATCGGGGACGTTTCCTTTGAACCCCGCGAACGAGCTGAACTCCTTCCGGCGTCCCTCGGATACCTGTCGGCCGAGGGGCTCATCGTGATCGGTGAAGAACTGGAACGGCGTCGAGGCGGACCATTCCTGCCCCATGAATAGCAGCGGAAGCTCCGGCGCGAAGAGCAGCACGGCGGTGGCCGCCCGGTACAGGCTCGGAGGAATGTCGTGGTTGAGCCGTCGTCCCGTCGGACGGTTGCCGACCTGGTCGTGGTTTTGAATGCAGACCACACACCGGTCGGGTCGGATGAGCGACGCGTCCGTACCGCGAGGCTGCCCGGAGTATTTCGAAAACCGTCCGTCATAGAACCACCCTTGATTGAGGGTCGTGGCCAGATCCGCCGTCGTGGTGCCGGCGTAGTCCCGATAATAGCCGTCGTCGTCGCCGGCCGTGAGGTTGCGAATCTGGTGGTGGAAGTCATCCGCCCAGACGGCGTCGAGCTCGTGGCCCCCCTTCGAGCGCGGGAGCACGAGCCGGTTCTCATTGCGATGATCTTCCGCTACGAGAAAGCGTCGCGGGCCCTCGACGATGCCTTCGACGGCCTCTTTCAGCTCCCGGAGAAAATGCGGATGCGTCTCGTCGACGAGGGCGTGCGTCGCGTCGAGACGGAGCCCATCCACATGATACTCTGTGAGCCACATCAGCGCATTGTCGATGAAGAGGCCCCGGACGCCGCTCGAATGCCGGTCGTCCAGGTTGACGGCCCGGCCCCAGGGCGTTTCGTGGCGGTCTGTGAACATGGGCGCGAACGCAGCGACGTAGGCCCCGTCGGGGCCCAGATGATTGTAGATGACGTCGAGGAAAACGGCCAGCTCCATTGCGTGCGCCTCATCCACCAGGCGCCGAAGGTCGTCCGGCGTCCCGTAGGCGCGCGACGGCGCGTAGAGCGCGGCGTGATCGTACCCCCAGTTCCAGCGGCCGGGAAAGTCCGCCACCGGCATCAGCTCGATCGCGTTGATGCCGAGGTCGCGCAGGTAGGGAAGGCGCTTTCGAACCCCGTCGAAGGTGCCTTCCGGCGAGAAGGTGCCGGTATGTAGCTCGTAGAACACGAGCTGCTCGCGGTCGAGACCCTGCCATTTCTCGTCCGACCAGGTGAATCGGGAGGGGTCGACGATCATGGACGGACCGTGAACGCCTTCCGGCTGATATCTAGAGGCCGGATCCGGCAGGGCCTGGTCCCCATTGAGCTCGATTCGGTAGCGACCGCCGTGGCCGACGCCGTCGATCGTGATCTCGAAGCATCCGTCCGCGCCCGGAGCCATTTCATGACGAGCGCCACCCTC
>CAZXHQ010000004.1:3618-25788 GCA_964640145.1 uncultured Rhodothermales bacterium
AAGCATCCGTCCGCGCCCGGAGCCATTTCATGACGAGCGCCACCCTCCAGATCGCGACCCTCCAGCTTCACGGCCAGCGCTTCGGCGCGGGGCGCCCACACGCGGAAGAGCGTACGCGAGCCTTCCACGACGGCCCCCAGGCGCGGTGCCGGTCGGGAGTGCGCGTCTTCAGAACGTTGCGAATGCTCGGAACGATGCAAAGATGCCATAATCAGGCCACCAGAAAGAGGAATCTACAGCACGTCGTCGAGGTGATCGGATCGACCGTAAATCGCCGTCAGCCGTTCGAGGCGCCTGCGCATCTCCCCGGTCAGCTGATCCCACGTGAAGCGCCATCGCCAGTTGCCCCGGCTCTCACCGGGCGTGTTCATGCGCGACGTTCCGCGCAGTCCCAGTACGTCTTGCATGGGAAAGACGACCCACGTGGCCGGCGACGCCATCATGACGCGAAGGGCCGCCCAGTGAACCACTTCGGCACGTCCGGCTTCGAGCCCCAGATAGGCGCGGGCGAAGCGGACCGCTCGCTCCTGGGAGGCATCGCGGGTCATCGTTTCCCACCACCCGAGGAAGGTGTCATTGTCGTGCGTGCCGGTATAGGCGACGAGGTTTCGAGGATGCTCGTGCGGGAGAAAGGGATGGTCTGCCTGCTCGTGGAAGGCGAACTGAAGGACGGCCATCCCCGGCAGCCCGAATGTGCGCATCAGCTCCTTCACGTCGGGCGTGATCAGGCCGAGATCCTCGGCAACGAGCGGAAGGGCGCCGAGCCGTCGCCGCACGGCTTCGAAGAGGGAAGATCCCGGGCCGTCGGCCCATCGTCCGTTCACGGCGGTTTCTTCCTCGGCAGGGATCTCCCAGTATCCCGCGAACCCGCGGAAATGATCGAGCCGGATCATGTCCGCGTGTCGAAGGGCTGCCTCGATGCGCTGCGTCCACCAGGCGTAGTCGTTGTCCTCCATTACGTCCCATCGGTAGATAGGATTGCCCCACCGCTGGCCCGTCTCGCTGAAGTAGTCGGGAGGGACGCCCGCCACGACGGTGCTCCGCCCCTCATCGTCGAGGTGGAACAGATTCTGGTGGGCCCAGACGTCCGCACTGTCGTGGGCCACGTAAATCGGCAGGTCTCCGAAGAAGAGGATGTCCCGTTCGTTGCAGTACCGTTTGAGCCGGTCCCACTGGTCGAAGGCCAGGAACTGGTCGAACTTGTGACGGCGGACGCGCGCTGCGTGTTCTTCGCGAAATGCGTCTATTGCCTCCGGCCGACGCTGTGCGAGCTCCGGTGGCCAGTGCACCCATCCGGCTCCGTCATGGTGAGACTTCAGCGCCATGAACAGCGCATAATCATCGAGCCAGTACGCATGGCGGGCACAAAAGGCGTCGAATGCGGCCCGGTCCAGGGAGACGTCGCCGGCCTCGAACCGATTAAAGGCTTCTTCCAGAAGCCCGTCCTTGAACGCACCGACGGCCTCGAATGCCACCCGCTCCGCGTGAACGCCCGCAGGTTTCTCGACCGCGTCGAGGAGGCCGTCCTCCACGAGAAGGGTAGGGCTGACGAACAGAGGATTCAGCGCGAAGGTGGACGGACTGGAGTAGGGCGAGCTGCCGAGTCCCACCGGCACGAGCGGGAGGACCTGCCAGATACGCTGCCCGGTTTCGAAGAGCAGATCCGCAAACCGGTAGGCGTCCGGACCCAGATCGCCGATGCCGTACGGACCGGGGAGCGACGTGATATGGAGCAACAGGCCGCTCGACCGCGGCAGAGAGATGGTGGGAGCGTCAGACGATGTATCGGCGTGGTCCAATTTTCCAGTCTCGAATAAAGTCGTGAGCGTTCACGGCTGTAGAACCTCGTGCGTGGAGGCGCCGGCTCGACGGCGAACGGTGTCAATTAACGAAACGCGACCGACGAACCGGAGGAACTTCGTGTAATAAAGCTTCGAAGGGTCCGCTAGAGACCGGCAGGCGGGCCCCGGCGGCCGTGAAACAGATCGTGAAACCGCCGGTGCAGGGCGCCGAGCACGGAAAACGCGTCGTCCGCATCCAGATCCACAACTTCCGGATGCATCATGGCGCCGGACCCCGGCGTGTCTACGTACACGGATCGCAGTCCAAGCCGCCGCTGGAAGAGGGATTGAGTGAGGTAGAAGACCTGAAATCGGTCGACGGGGATGATCCAGTAGCTCTCGCGGAGGACGCCGCGCCGGACGTAGAGATACTCGTCGGAGATGCGATATCCGTGATGCCGATATTGGAGAACGGCGAGCCCGCCCAGGACGGGTACGGCCGTAAAGCCCCACAGCGCCGGCTCCCAGAAATAGCCCGCCCCTCCTGCGAGCACCGCCAGGGCCACGAAGTAGCGGACGAAGGTGCGCCGGATCATGAGGCGGGAGACGGACTCGAGCTCTCCCGGCTCCTCGACGGGTCGGATGATCCGGGCGATCGACATGATCTCGGGCCAGCGCGTAAACGGCGCGGCCACACGGTAGCCTCGATCGCTGGGGTCGAAACCCATCGTCTGCAGCTCCAACCGGTACCAGCCGAAGGCCGACATCAACGGATTCGTGCGGACGAGCAGCGCCTGCACCTTCTTGAGCGGAATGGTTCCCTCGGAGACGGTGAGGAGCCCGTGGCGGAAGTGCAGCTTGTTGTCGTCGAGACTCAGACGGAAGCCGTAGAATCGGTTCAGGTTGGTGGCAATGCCGGTAAGCCAGGCCAGAAGGAGGACCATGAAGGCCGTCGCCAGAACGACCAGCCAGGGCTCGTGCTGGAAGACGGCCACCGCCGCGGCGAAACGCTCGCCGGCCACCAACCGGGCCATCTCCTCAGGGTCGACGCCGAGGTACTCGACGGCGGTAAAGATGGCGACGATGTAGAGGAGGGAGAACCGAAAAGCGCCCGAGAGCAGCACCCGTCCGAGCGTCATCCTGTGAATCAACGCTCCCGATTCGTCCTCGTGTTCGGTGGCCTTAGGGACGTATTCGCCGGGGGTCGGCTCCGCGGTTACGTCCGTTCCGCGTGCCTCCGCCACGGCCTCACCCGGACCGCCCTCCGCCGTACGGGCTCGCTGATGGGCCCGCACTTTGGACCGGATCCGGCGGGCTTCCTCCAGCCCCACGTACTCGATCACGCCCTCCGTAGACCGGCTTCCCGCCGTCTCGATCTTCACGCGCGCCGTACCGAACATTCGCGGCACCAGGCTCTGCTCGATCTCGATGTTCTGTATGCGTTCGATGGGGATGTTTCGGTGCTGATAGGTGAAGACGCCCTTGTGGATGACGATCTCGTCGGGCGTTACGGCGTAGCGAAAACGCAGGTACTGCGCAACGAAGATGGGGATGACGAAGACGCCGTATAGCAGGAGCGATCCGATCGATACCCAGGCTCCTGCGTTCGGGTTGCGGATGGCGGGCAGAAGGATCACGAAAAGGGCCGGAGCGCTTATCAGGAAGCGCTGGATGAGCGTGAAGGGATGCAGACGGTGCATCTGTTCGCGTTGGAGACCGGCGCCGGCCTCGCCGGGAGGAGCCGTGGGCGTCTCAGACGGCATCTTCAAGGATGTACTTCTTGAGAGTATCCCGAAGATGCTGGGCCTCGTCGTAGTTCAGACCCGGCAAGACGACTTCGGAGCTCCGCGCTCCGGCCGTATGAACGATCAGCTTGCCGAGGTCGAATTCCCGCTCCAGGACGTCCTGAGACACGTCCAGATGCTGGATGCGTCGCAGCGGAACGATCGTCCGCACGCGGTTGAGGATACCGCGCTCGAGGTAGAGCTCGTCGGGTCGAAGGTCGAATCGCCAGAACCTGTACCGCAGGGTCGGCTGCAGGATCGTCCAGCCCGCGCCGACGGCCAGGACGAACGCCATGGGAAGTCCGAACGGAAGCAAGGAGCTGCCGGCCAGAAGCGAGATCATCTCGCCCACGGCCGTCATGATGAATACGAAGCCCCAGAACAAGCCGGCTTTCAGGCGCCAGACCGTGCGGACGGCCGGCTCGAGCGGACGCAGCTCGTCCGTCACCGGCGGTCCCATACTCGTGGATGGTCTCAAATCGATATCGGGGCCGGCCCGCGTTCGTGCCGGCTTAATTAAGCAATTTCAACAGCCTACGCGTATACTACTTCATCCGACACGGCGCAGGTAGCGGTTCTTGCCCCTGGAGCCGATGACGGATTGGCCGCACTCGGGCCCGGCACCTTCCTTAACGCCGGGTACCCGGGTAGGGTTTTGGCGCGTTCTTTCGGAATGCCGCCTCGAACCGCCTGGTCGACCGATCCGGCTCGCGGGCTGACACGTAGTGCCATCTACGGAGCGGATCGCTACGCGCCGCCGCCCTCGTCCTGCCGACTCACCGCCGGTGAACATACCATCATGGAGTTTGGAATACTTGAGTTCGTTGCCACCATCGCCGCCGCGTTCAGCGTGCAGCACGCGCAGTTTCAGTCGCCGGATCGAGAGGCGGGCGAACGCAGCGCGTCGAACGGCGCCGACGGCGAGGCGATGCGCGCCCTGGATCGGGCCAAGAGCCGCGTCCTGGTCACCCTCCTGGACGAGCTGCGCACGCCGCTCATGATGATCAAGTCGCCCCTGGAATCCGGGGCCGGTATCGGACCGGACGAAGCCGAGCGAGCGCTGGACCATGCCAACCAGCTGCAGCGCGGCCTCGAACGAGCCGTCAAGATCGTTCAAATGGATTCGGAGCATGAGCCGGCCGAGGCTGACGAGGCGACGGAACTCGTCGACGCCGTCTCCTATTTCGTCTCCTCCGTGCGCCCGCGAGCGGAGCGCCAGAGCGTACGGGTGACGTTCGAGTCGGATACCGGACGGGCCGCCGTGCGGATGGATTGGCCGCGCGTGGAGCTCTTGCTCGAGAGCGTGACCGATTATGCGCTGCGCGGCCTTGCCGACGGGGGCCTGCTCACCTACTCCGTCGAATCGGCCGCCGGCGACGTCGTGCTGGCCGTCCGATCCGACGGCCGGTTCGAGCCGATCGACCCGGCCTCGCAGGCCGTAGACAAAGTGGGCGACCCGGTCACGCTGGGTCTGCTGCTCGGGCGGCGGACGCTGCAGCGCCACGACGGCAGACTCGACTTCGTTCAGGTCGGCGATCAGATGGCATGTCGGATCACACTGCCTGCCGTGGAGACGGCCGCCGCGGAGGGAGGTGCGGTCGCCGCGCAGGCGGACGACGAGGACCGGCGGGCATCGACGGTGCTCGTCGTGGACGATCACGCCGGCACACGGGCGTATCTCAGATTCGCCCTGCGGAAGTATCACCGTATTCTCGAAGCGGCCGATGGACAGGAGGCGCTCGAAGTCGTACGGGCCGAGAAACCGGATCTGGTGATCAGCGACATCATGATGCCGGTCATGGACGGGAACGAGCTATGCCGGGCCATCAAATCCGACGAAGAGTTTAACCACATTCCCGTATTTCTCGTCACGGCGAACTCGATTCGGACGCTCAAAACCGAGAGCCTGGAGTCGGGCGCGGACGATTTTCTCGTCAAGCCGTTCGACGTGAAGGAGGCCGTGATCCGGATCAACAACGAAATACGGATGCGCCGCGACCTGCGTAGCAGGTACAGCCGCGAGGTCGTCATCAAGCCGTCGGACATCACGGTCACGCCCGAAGATGAAGCGTTCATTCACCGGGCGCGTGAGATCGTGGAGACGAACATGGACAATGCCGACTTCTCCATTCAGGATCTGTCGTCGGAGATGGGGCTGAGCTCGCGCCAGCTCCAGCGGCGCCTGCGCGAAACGGTGGATCAGTCTCCGGTGGAGTTTGTGCGGGTCCTGCGGCTCCAACGCGCCGCGCAGCTGCTGGGCGGGCAGTATGGCAACGTGTCAGAGGTGGCCTACACGGTCGGTTTCACGAGCCTCTCCTATTTCGCGAAGTGCTTCAAGGAGGAGTACGGCGCCTCTCCGTCCGCCTACAAAGAAGAGCACGCATAGTAGCGCGCCGGTGAGGGCCGACGTCGACGCGCTCCGTCTCGGCCGCAGGGCGGCAGCCCATCCGCGTCCGGTGAGGCCCGACGTCGACGGGCTCCGCGATGCACGCAGGGCGCCAGCCCATCCGCGTCCGGTGAGGGCCGGCCCGGTGACCACCCGAGGGCTGCATTTTGGTTGCATTGATTTTCCAATCTGCCCTCAACTATTTGACTACCTACTCTGTTACGATACGCGATGCTGTCTCGCGGGTCTGAAACGCGAGCTTGTTTAAAGACACGAATCGAGACGCGGACAGACAGCGCCGACGAGTCGAAGTAGACCCCCTGAGGCTTCCATGCTGATTGAAACGCACAAGCAACGCTCGAACGGAACCGACGGCGAGCCGGCTGCGAACCGGTCTCGTCTTGCCGGTCAGTACCACGCTGTGCGCCGCTTCACCGAGCAGCTGAGCGAGCCGTTGGCCATAGAAGACTGCGTCGTTCAGACGATGGAAGACGTCAGTCCGACCAAGTGGCATCTCGCCCACACCTCCTGGTTCTTCGAGGTATTCGTGCTGCAGCGGTTCGCGCGGGGATACGGGCCCTTCCATCCGGACTATCCCTACCTCTTCAATTCGTATTACGTGCAGGCCGGAGAGCGTCACTGCCGCGATCGGCGCGGCTACATCTCACGGCCCACGGTCGGGGAGGTGCGGGCCTACCGGCATCACGTCGACGAGCAGATGAGAGCCTTTCTCGAGGACGCCGACGCGGAAACGGCGCGTGAGGCGGCACCCGTCATCGAGCTCGGAATCCATCACGAGCAGCAGCACCAGGAGCTGATCCTGACCGATATCAAGCACGTGCTTTCCGTGAACCCGCTCCGCCCCGTCTATAAGAAGCTCGAGGAGGGGTCCACAGGCGGCCTGCCGCCGCTCGAGTGGAAAGCCTTCGACGAGGGCGTCTACGAGATCGGCCACGAAGGTGACGGCTTCGCCTACGACAACGAAGGTCCCCGGCACAGGCACTATCTGCACGATTTTCTAATCGCCGGCCGTCCGGTCTCCAATGGAGAGTTCATGGCATTCATGGACGACGGCGGCTACCATCGTCCCGAGCTCTGGCTCTCACTCGGCTGGGCGACCGTCCAGGAAAACGCGTGGACGGAGCCGTTCTATTGGGAGAAACGTGACGGGTCGTGGTGGACGTACACGCTCGGCGGCATGAAAAAAGTCGACCTGAACGAGCCGGCCGTTCACCTGAGCTATTTCGAGGCTGATGCGTACGCGCGGTGGGCCGGCGCACGGCTTCCGACGGAGCAGGAATGGGAGGTGGCCGCGCGGTCGCTGCCGGTAGACGGCCATTTCGTCGACGACGACCACGTCCACCCGCGTCCATCACCGACGGAGGGCCGGGACCTCAAGCAGATGTATGGCGACGTATGGGAATGGACGCGAAGTCCGTACGCGCCGTATCCCGGCTATGGGCCGCTCGAAGGTGCGCTTGGGGAATACAACGGCAAGTTCATGTGCAATCAGTTCGTGCTCAGGGGCGGTTCCTGCGCCACGTCGAGAAGTCACATCCGTCCCACCTACCGGAACTTCTTCCCGCCGGAGGCGACCTGGCAGTTCACCGGATTCCGGCTGGCACAGGACCTCGGCTCGTCCTGAACCCACACCCAGATTGCCCGAGGCGCATACGGTAGAAGCATGAATCAGCACACCGGCGCGGCCGCCGCCGACACCGGCGACTCGCCCCACGCATCCGCTGCGTTTCTGGACGACGTGCGATGCGGCCTTGCCGCGGAGGAGAAGTCCATCCCTTGTAAGTACTTCTATGATGCCCGCGGATCGCAGCTCTTCGATCAGATTACGCAGCTCGAAGAATACTATCCCACCCGGACCGAGCTCGCGATCATGGCCCGGTACGTGGATGAGATGGTCGAGCGCCTCGGTCCGCGGTGCCTGCTCGTCGAGTACGGAAGCGGCAGCAGCTTGAAGACGCGGATTCTGCTCGAACACATGCGCGAGCCGGCCGGCTACGTACCCATCGACATCTCCGGCGACCATCTCGCAGCGTCGGCTCGGCGGATAGCCCGTGCCTATCCCGGCCTGGACGTACGACCCGTGACGGCCGATTACACCTCGCCATTCCACGTACCTGACCATGCCTTCGACGCCCTACGGACCGTGGTATACTTTCCAGGATCGACGATCGGCAATTTTGAGCCGCCCGCGGCACGCGACTTCCTCCTGCGCATGCGCCGAGTCGCCGGTCCGGGGGGCGGGCTTCTCATCGGGGTCGACCTGGCGAAGGACCCGTCGATTCTGGAAGCGGCCTACAACGACGCGCGCGGCGTCACGGCGGCGTTCAACAAGAACCTGCTGTGCCGGATCAATCGAGAATTGGGAGCGACCTTCGACCTGGACGCATTTCGCCATGAGGCCGTTTACAACGTCGAGGAAGGTCGAATCGAGATGTATCTGATCAGCCGGGCCGACCAGGTCGCTCGCCTCGGCTTCGACCTGATTCGACTTAAGGCGGGCGAACGGATCCGTACCGAATACTCCTATAAATATACCCTGGAGCGATTCACGACGCTGGCCTCCGACGCGGCACTCGAGGTGCGAGACGTGTGGGTGGATGAGGACCGGCTCTTCAGCGTTCAGTACCTGGAGGCGGGCTGATGCGAACGGCCACGGTGCGACGTGCGTATCGCTTTCGATCTGCGCCTTCCCGGATCCTCGAAGCGGGCTGATCCGAACGGCCCCGGTGCGACCCCGCAACCCGCCTGTCCGCCTCGAGGCGACCTGATCCGAACGGCTCCGGCGCCTCGCCTCTAGCCCATCTCTCGGCCTGGTTCTTCTCTCGCATCTCCGCTCCCGACGCACGGCTTCCGGCATGGGCGTACGGGTGAAACGATTCGGCAACGTCGCCGGAGACGGCCTTCTCAGCGGCACTTCGAGGCAGGCGGCTCGTGCAAGCACGTGCGACGACCCCGAACGAAGGTGCGATGATCCCGAACGAGGAGGTATGACGGATGCCGTACGAATTCTACATGGGCATGGAGGCGCGGCAGGTCGACGACGAGGTCGAATACGCGGCTGCGCTCATAGAGAAAAGCCACGATACGAGCGAATCCGATGAAGAGGCGGAGTACCGGATCCACGCTCTCAAGACGTATAGAGGCGAGCAGATCGAGCAGATTGCGGAGGACGTCCTCGGCCTGGCTGCCGGCGAACCGTTCACCGGCCGTACCGTTTTCGTGACGAACGTCGGAAACGATGCGGTCCGCCATCTCCATGGCGCGCTGCGCGATCGCGGCGCCTCGCCGTTCAGCATTTCTGTGACCGAAGGCGATACGTCGCCGCAACAGGGACGACCCCTTTCGTTCGCCCCGGACGCGGACGAAGCCGTCCACGTTTCGGAACGAGAGCTTGTCTCTGCGGTCCAAAGGATCTACCGAGCCGGCCGCCTGGATCTGGAAGCCGTGAAGGATGAGGTAACGTCCGTGCTGGTTCGTAGCCTCGAGGCGTATCAGATCGCCTCCGACGTGGCCGACCAGGAGGGAGGGAAGCGGTCCGTCGAGGAGGCGCCCGACGCCGCGGTCGAATCGCATCTCGTTCTCGCATCCGCCGCCGCATGCTGGCTGGCCGAGCAGCATCGCTTCGATCCGACCGTACATCTCGCCGGCGATCCGCCGCCGGTGAGAGAGGCGAAGCGGAACATGCGTCCAGATACCGCCTGACCGTATCCATCACAGGACGACGTTTCGATGACGCACGCATGGCACGAGGTGTCGCCCGGAGCGGACGTTCCGGAGGAACTCAACACGATCGTCGAGATCCCGCAGGGCTGCAAGGTTAAGTACGAGCTCGACAAGGAGACCGGCCTGCTCCGCGTCGACCGCGTGCTCTATTCGTCCGTGATGTACCCGGCCAACTACGGCTTCATTCCGCGCTCCTACGGCGACGATGAAGATCCGCTGGACGTGCTCGTTCTGGTGCAGGAACCGGTGGTGCCCCTCAGCATCCTTCGCGGCCGGCCGATCGGCATGATGAACATGCTCGATCAGGGTCAGCGCGACGAAAAGATTATCTGCGTCCATCTCGACGACCCGACGTTTGCAGCCTACACGAATATTCGGGAGCTTCCAGAACACCGGCTTCGCGAGTTGAAGCGTTTCTTCGAGGACTACAAAAAGCTTGAGGAGAAGGAAGTGCTCGTGCAGGATTTTCTCGGCCCGGAAGAGGCCAAGAAGGTCGTCGTGCGCTCCATCGAGCGGTACCGAAACGAGATCGCTCCCAGATGGCAGCGTAAAGAGCGCCCCCAGCTCGCCTGACCGTTCGTCCGTCCCGGATATCACCTCACGACGCGGAATGTCGATCAACAATGCGCTGGCCGCGGCGCTGCTCGCCCTGACGTTGTGCCGGCCCGCGGCAGGCCAGGCAAGCCTTCCGTTTTCCCTTCCCGTGCCGCTCGGGGAGGTAGCCGCCTATGACGAGGCGGTGCCCACGCCCGAGTCGGTGATCGGGCATCGCATCGGTACGCGGCACACGGAGCCGCACCAGATCGTAGCATACTTCCGATCCGTCGCCGGCGCGAGCGACCGCGTCGCGCTCGAGACGCATGCGCGGTCCTACGAAGGCCGTCCGCTGATTCATGCCGTCGTGACCGCTGCGGAGCACCACGGGCGCCTCGAGGAGATCCGGCAGGCGAATCTTCGCATCTCCGACGAGCCGGAGGCGGTTTCCGACGAAGACGTCGCCGATATGCCGGCGGTCGTCTATGCCGGCTACAGCATACACGGCAACGAGGCGAGCGGATCGGAAGCGGCCCTCCTGCTGCTCTATCACCTGGCGGCGGGACGCGGACCCGACGTCGACGAGGTGCTCCGGCATACCGTCGTCCTGATCGATCCGATGTTCAATCCGGACGGCAGGGGGCGTTTCACGACGTGGGTGAACCGCAACCGCGGCGGTGCGTCCGTGACCGATCCGAACGATCGCGAGCACGTCGAGCCGTGGCCCGGCGGCCGTACGAACCATTACTGGTTCGACCTCAACCGGGACTGGCTGCTCGCTCAGCACCCCGAGTCGCAGGGACGCCTCCAGGTGTTTCATGCCTGGCGGCCGCAGGTGGTGACGGACCATCACGAGATGAATGAGGACCGGACGTTCTTCTTCCAGCCGGGCATTCCGAGCCGCAACCATCCCAACACCCCGGAGCGGACGTTTGAGCTGACCGCCAGATTGGGGGATTATCATGGCCGGGCCCTGGATCGGATCGGCTCCCTCTACTACACGAGCGAATCGTACGACGACTTCTATATCGGCAAGGGGTCGACGTATCCCGACGTGAACGGAGCCGTGGGCATCCTCTTCGAGCAGGCCTCGTCCAGAGCCCTCGAACGCGAGGTGCCGGGAGATACGTTGACGTATGCCTTTACGGTGCGCAACCAGTTCGTGACGTCCCTCTCCACGCTCGCCGGCACGGTCGCCCTGCGGGAGGAGCTGATCAGGCATCAGCGGGACTTCTATGCCGGTGCGGGCCGGTTCGCCGAGGAGGCGCAAACGTCCGCCTACGTCCTGGATGCGGCGAGCGCTCCCTCGCGTGCCGAAGCGCTGCTCCGTCTGCTGTCGCGCCACCGGGTCGGCGCCTACGAGCTATCCCGAAACGTGTCGCTCGAGGGACGCACGTTCGAAGCGGGCCGCTCGGTGATCGTGCCGCTCGATCAGCTCCAGGCCCGCTTCATAAAGAGCGCCCTCGAGCGCACGATCACGTTCGAGGACTCGCTCTTTTACGACGTTTCTGCCTGGACGCTGCCGCTTGCCTTCGGCGTGCCCTACGCGGAGATGACGACGGACGCGTCCGGCTATGTCGGCGCTCCCGTCGAGGCGTATGCCGCTCCCGATGCGCCCGTCGTGGGCGGACGGTCGGATTATGCGTACCTCATCGAGTGGGGGACGTACTTCGCGCCACGGGCGCTCCATGCACTGCAGCGTCGAGGTGTGCGGACCCGCGTGATGACCGACCCGATTACGGTCGACGTGGAGGGGCGCCCGCGTACCTTTGGACGCGGAAGCATCGTCGTACCGGTCCGGCAAGCCGGCCTCACCAGCGACGAGCTGTACGGCCACGTGCAGGCCGCGGCCGAGGAGAATGCGGTGTCGGCGTACGCCGTCGACGCAGGGCTCACCATCGAGGGTCCCGACCTCGGCTCGCCGGCGGTCCCCGTTCTCGATCCCCCGCGCGCGGCCCTGGTGACGGGAGCGGGCGCGTCGGCCTACAACGCCGGCGAAGTGTGGCACCTCCTCACGGAGCGATTCGGCGTTCCGACATCGCTGGTGGACGCCGGCGCCGTCGGTGACCTGAACCTCGACCGTTACAATACCATCGTGCTGGCAGGCGGAGCGTACGAGGGGCTCGAAGACGCGCCTATCGTCGAGTGGGTGCACGCGGGCGGGCATCTCATCGGCCTGCAGGATGCGTCGGCGTGGGTGGTGGAGAAGGGGCTTCTGGATCTCGAGGAAAAGACGATCGACCTCGATACGCTCTACGCGTCGATGCCTTTCGAAGCCCTGTCTCGCGCACGAGGCGCGCAAGGCATCGGCGGGGCGATCCTGGAAATCGACCTCGATACGACGCACCCCGTCGGGTACGGCTACGAGGAGGCCGTTCCCGTTTTTCGGCGCGGCACGACGTTCTATCGTCCCCCCGAGGAGCCGGGAAGCTCGGTGGCCCGGTACAGCGCGACCCCGCTGCTAAGCGGATACGTCTCGAGCGAAAGGATCGCGCAGGCTGCGGAGAGCGCGTCGATCGTCGCCGGCAGCTCCGGCCGGGGCCGGATCACGCTCTTCATGGACAACCCTAATTTTCGCGGCTTCTGGTACGGTACGAACGGGCTATTTCTGAATGCGTTCTTCTTCGGCGCACTGTACTAGAATGTAATGTAACGTGTGTACCCCGCCGGGATGTCTTTAAAGCCCTTTACCGCGTTACTCAATTTATTGTGTAATTCGATAAGGCACCGACGAGGACGGTACCTGCCCGCCGTGTCGGACGGCGGCCGAGCGCCGCGCTCGCCATGTACCGGTCGCGGGCGCATTTACCGGTCGCGGGCACATTTCGCATCGACACCTATACAATCCGATCCGCGCGACGAGCACATGAGGAGACCGGCACATGAGTAATCGACTGGCCGACGAGCAGAGCCCATACCTGCTGCAGCACAAGGACAATCCAGTCGACTGGTATCCGTGGTCCGACGAGGCGTTCGAGAAGGCCGGCGAAGAGGACAAGCCCGTCTTTCTGTCGATCGGGTACTCGACGTGCCACTGGTGTCACGTGATGGAGCGTGAGTCGTTTGAGGACGAGGAGGTGGCTTCCCTCATGAATGACGCCTTCGTCTCGGTCAAGGTCGACCGGGAAGAGCGTCCCGACGTTGACGGCGTCTACATGACGGCCTGCCAGATGATGACCGGACATGGCGGCTGGCCGCTCACGGTCATCATGACGCCCGACAAGAAGCCGTTCCACGTAGCGACCTACGTGCCGAAGGCGAGCCGTTTCGGTCGCATCGGCATGGTGGAGCTCATCCCGCGCATTGCCGACGCGTGGACGAACCGGCGGGAGGAGGTGCTCGATGCCGCCGAGAAGGTCGCAGCCTCCCTGCGAGCGTCGTCCTCTCCGGCGTCCGGGAAGGAACCGGGCCCGGACGCGCTGGAGGAGGCCTATCTGGCCCTTCGGCAGCGATTCGACGACGAGCACGGAGGTTTCGGTTCGGCTCCCAAGTTTCCATCCCCCCATAATCTCCTCTTCCTGCTGCGCCACTGGAAGCGGACAGGTACGGACGACGCGCTGGGCATGGTGGAGCGCACGCTCGATCACATGCGCCGCGGAGGCATCTACGATCACGTAGGATTCGGTTTCCACCGCTACTCCACCGATCGCCGCTGGCTGCTGCCCCATTTCGAGAAGATGATGTACGATCAGGCTCTCCTCGCCGCGTCGTACGTCGAAGCCTGGCAGGCCACCGGCCGGCCGCTATTCAGACGGACCGCCAATGAGATCTTCACCTACGCCCTCCGCGACATGACGTCCCCGGAAGGCGCCTTCTTCTCCGCCGAGGATGCGGACTCGGAGGGGCGCGAAGGCTTGTTCTACCTGTGGACCACCGATCAGGTGCGTGAGATTTTGTCGGATGAGGATGCGGACTACGTCATCGACACGTTCAATCTCGCAGAGGAGGGCAATTTCGAGGACGAAGCGACGGGCCGGCGGACCGGGGAAAACGTGCCGTACCTGGGCCGCGCCGTGGAAGAGGTCGAGGATGCGGAACGGTTCGAGCGAATGCGCCGTCGCCTGTTCGAGGCGCGCGAGAATCGGATCCGTCCCGGCCGCGACGACAAGGTGTTGACGGACTGGAACGGCCTGATGATCGCCGCGCTTTCGAAGGCGTCCGCCGCCTTCGACGCCGTCCCGTATGCGGACGCGGCGCGGACGGCGGCCGCGTTTCTGCTGGAGGCGATGAAGGATGAAAACGGGCGGCTGTTGCACCGCTATCGGAATGGCGAGGCAGCCGTCCAGGGAATGATCGACGACTATGCATATCTCGTCTGGGGGCTCATCGAGCTCTACGAAGCCACCTTCGAGATCCGATTCCTGCGAGAAGCACGCGCGCTGATGGACGTACAGATCGAGGATTTCTGGGACGAGGAGGAGGGCGGGTTCTTCGTCACAGCCCACGATGCGGAGACCCTCATCATGCGTCAAAAAGAGCTGCACGACGGCGCGCTTCCCTCGGCCAACGCCGTCTCGGTGCTCAACATGCTGAGGCTCGCTCGCCTGACGGGCAACACCGCGCTGGAGGATCGTGCCGCGAGCGTCTTCAGAGCGGCGGCCGCCGGCATAGACCGCATGCCCGCCGGCTTTGCGGGCATGCTCTCCGCGCTGCAGTTCGCGCTGGGACCCTCGGCCGAAGTCGTGATCGCACAGGGAGACGATGCCGGGAAGGCCGAAGAGCTTCTGCGCGTCGTTCGAGCACCGTTCCATCCGAACCACGTCGTGCTGATGCGCCCGCCCGGCGGCGACTCCGATCTGGAGGAGATCGCACCGTTTACAGCGGAGCAGTCCGCTCGTGACGGACGGACGGCCGTGTACGTCTGCCGGGACTTTCAGTGCAGGGCTCCCGTATCGGATCCGAGCGAGCTTCGTGAGGCGCTGGAGGCGACGTAACTCCCGTGGAATCCGCTTCTCCGACTTCGTGACCCTAACGTACCGGCCGCCTCGACGCGCCATCCCACATGCGTGACGTCTACATCATCTCCGCCGTCCGGACGCCGATCGGTCGATTTGGCGGCTCTCTGAAGGACCATTCGCCGGTCGATCTGGCGGCGCACGCCATGCGCGCCGCCCTCGACCGCGCCGGCGTGGAAGGCGCGGCACTGGACCTGTATCTTTTCGGGAATGTGCTGCGCGCCGGGCACGGACAGCTCATCCCGCGTCAGGCCGCGATCCAGGCCGGCATCCCGAAAGAGATCGACGGAGCCGCCCTCGACATGGTGTGCTCCTCCGGCATGATGAGCCTGATGACCGGATCTGCGTTCGTCAAGGCCGGAGAGGCAGACCTCGTACTCTGCGGCGGCGCCGAGTCGATGTCCGCGACGGGATTCTACCTCTCCTCGCGCGCCCGATGGGGTTACAAGCTGCCTCTTGGATCTCCCGAGCACCTCGTCGATATCCTGCTGAACGACGGGCTGATCGATCCGATGAGCGGCGAGGCCATGGGCGAACAGACGGAACGCCTGGCCGCCGAGCACGGCGTCACGCGCGCCGAGCTGGACGAGGTGGCGGCCACCTCACATCGCCGGGCGGGAGAAGCGGCGGAGGCGGGACGCTTCGACGAAGAGATCGCTCCCATGCAGCTCACCGCGAAGGGCGAGCCGCTCACGTTCGACCGGGACGAAGGCATACGAGCCGATACGTCGGTGGAGAAGCTGGCCGGCCTGCGGCCCGCCTTTACGAAGGACGGAGTGCTTACGGCGGGCAACAGCAGCCAGATCAGCGACGGCGCCTCGGCGCTGCTCATTGCCTCGCAGGATGCCGTCGAGGCACACGGACTCGAGCCGATCGCTCGCCTGCTCGGCTCAGGCTGGTCGGCCGGAGAGCCGTGGCGGTTTCCCGAGGCGCCCATGCCGGCCGTCGACGAGGCACTCGCGAGGACGGGCCTGTCCATCGAGGACGTCGACCTCTTCGAGAACAACGAGGCCTTCGCCATCAACAACATTCTCTTCAGCCGGATGCTCGGCGTGCCGATGGACCGCTTGAACGTTCACGGCGGCGCCGTAGCGCTCGGTCATCCGATCGGCGCGTCCGGGGCGCGCATCACCACGACTCTCGTCCACGCCCTCCGGCAGCGCGGGCACGCAACCGGCGTCGCTGCGATCTGTCACGGAACCGGCGGAGGCACGGCGCTCGTTCTCGAGCTCGTCTGAACATGAAGACAGATCCCATCACGTTCCTCGTTGGATGCCTTTTTGTCGGGACCCTGGCGGCCCCCAATGGTACTCTGGCACAGGATCGACTCGCCGACGACCTCCGGCATCAGTACCAGGACGCGGCGCGCGCGATCATCGATAAGGCCCTCGGCGACGAGGCCGCCTTCGAGCGCCTGGCCTACCTCGTAGATACCTTCGGACCTCGCTTCAGCGGGACCGACGCGCTAGAAGACGCCATAGACTGGATGTTGGCGGAAATGGAAGCCGACGGCTTCGAGAATGTTCGCGGCGAACCCGTGATGGTTCCGCGTTGGGTGCGTGGTCGAGAATCTCTGACCCTCATCGAACCGCGCCGGGCGGACCTCGCGGTGCTGGGCTTCGGCGGGAGTATCGGCACGCCCGCGGCGGGCATTTCGGCCGACGTGCTCGTCGTGGGCTCTCGGGCCGATCTCACGGCGCGAGCCGATGAGGCGCGGGGGAAAATCGTTCTTTTCAATGCCCCGTTTACGAGCTACGGCGAAACGGTGCGTTACCGGACCAGTGGGGCCGTATGGGCGGCGGACGTCGGTGCCGTAGCCAGTCTCGTTCGGTCGGTCGGACCGGCGTCGCTCTATACCCCGCATACCGGCAACATGCACTACGAGGAAGGGGTGGCGCGGATTCCGCACGCCGCCGTCACGATCGAAGACGCGGAGATGATGCAGCGCATGCAGGATCGCGGCCAGCCGGTCCGCCTCCGCCTCTATATGGAAGCAAAGACGCTGCCCGACGTACCCTCCCGAAACGTCGTCGCGGAGCTCGTGGGGGCGGAACGGCCCGAAGAGGTGGTCGTGCTCGGGGGACACAGCGACTCGTGGGACGTCGGTCAGGGCGCCGTGGACGATGCGGGCGGCTGCGTTGCCGCCTGGGAGGCCGTTCGGCTGCTGATGGACCTCGGGCTGCGGCCCCGGCGGACCCTCCGGGTCGTGCTCTGGACGAACGAGGAGAACGGACTGCGCGGCGCGCAGGCCTATCGCGACCGGCACGAGGACGAGCTGGACGACCACGTCCTCGCCATCGAGTCCGACGCCGGCGTGTTCAAGCCGATCGGATTCGGTTTCGGAGGCTCCGAGGCGGCCGTGCGCGCCCTCGAGCCGATCGGCGAACTGCTCGAGCAGATCGACGCCGGACGGATTGTGCGAGGCGGCGGCGGGGCGGACATCGCGCCCTTGATGCGCGAAGGGGTGCCGGGGATAGGCCTGCAGGTCGACGGTCCCAGGTACTTCTGGTATCACCACACGAAAGCGGATATGCTCGACAAGCTTACGCGCCGCGAATTCAACCAAAGCGTCGCGGCGATGGCCGTCCTGGCATACATCGTCGCGGACATGCCCCAACGACTCCCTCGAGCCGACTCGGCCGCTTCCGAGTAGACCCCAGGCAAACGTCGACGGAGGCGAGCCCGTCGAACACCTCCCAGGGCGCCCGAGACGGCGGCCTGCTACTCTTCGTTGGCATGCAGGTCGGCCTCGACGTCGGAGAGCGCCCCCCGAAAGACCTCTGCGTCTTCTTCGGAGAAAAGCACGAAGCGCACCTCGTCGAGCACGCCGGGATGATCGTACAGGAAGTCCGCCGCCATGGTCAGGGCGATGCCGGCGGCTTCGCGGATGGGATACCCGTACGCACCTGTACTGATCGACGGAAATGCAACGGTGCGGCAGCCCATCTCGACGGCCAGCTCCAGCGAGTTCCAGTACGCATCGGCGAGGAGCCCGTCTTCATTGTGGTGGCCGTCTCGGTAGCGAGGCCCGACCGCGTGGATGACGTATCGCGCCGGCAGGTTGCCCGCCGTCGTGTGTACGGCCTCGCCCGTCGGGAGTCCGTCAGAATATTCGGTATCCCAGATCTCCTGGCATGCTTCGCGGATAGCCGGGCCGCCGGCGCGATGTATCGCTCCGTCGACGCCCCCACCACCCATCAAGCCGGAATTAGCTGCGTTCACCACCGCATCCACCTTCTGCTGGGTGATGTCACCCTGCAGCAGCACGAGCGCGGCGTCTCCTATTTCGAGTCGATCCATCAATCGACCAATTGAGTGGCTCCTACTGCGATGATGCCTGGGTGCGGCGGCGCGCCGGAGACGTCCGGCGGCGTCGCGCGAAGGCCGGACGATCTCCGGCACGCG
This sequence comes from uncultured Rhodothermales bacterium, assembly GCA_964640145.1. Lineage (GTDB taxonomy): Bacteria > Bacteroidota > Rhodothermia > Rhodothermales > VXPQ01 > CAZXHQ01. Next base: position 22,208 of record CAZXHQ010000004.1, read on the forward strand.
AAGACGGATCGGTCTGATGCTGGCGCGGAGCGGGCGGCAGCACCGGCAGCGGGGGTTCGGGATCGGGCGGAGGCGGCTGGTCGTCTGGCCCCTCGTCTCCGTCGTTGTTGATCTTCCTGAGCGCGTATAAGCCTACTACGAACGGGAGAGCCCCGATGAGCAGGACAACTGTCTCAATCATCTCAGCGGTAGGTTCGTGGGTGCCGCAGCCCTGGGGTGGACGCCGTCTTCCGGACACGCCGCTTCGGACCCTCCGAAAACCGGGTCCCATTCATTTCCTGATCTAATATTATAAAGCCCGATCAGATGCGCAGGGTTCTCGAGCTTTGTCGCTTTCTCATAACGATTGTTCGAAAAGGCCGGTGCCTTCCAAACGTGGCGATGGAGGCGAGCCGTACGGCCCCGGCGCGGATGAGCATAGAGATCGCTTAGAAACGACGTTCGAAAACGACGCCGAACCGATCGGCCGGGCTGACCATGCTCCGACCACTACTCGAGGCCATCCGTCTTCAGGTAGGTCATCTCCCGGAATGCCCGGCGGTACTGGTTCAACAGCTGAACGCCCTCTTTCGGACGAATCCGTCCGCCGCTCACCTCGGTGCGGATGAGATCGCCCATCCGGCGCTCGAGGTCGTTGGCGTGGTACTGAACGAGTTCGAGCTGCTGCTCCACGGTCGCACCGGGCAGGATCTCCTCGAGATAAAAGTTGTCGGGCTCGTCTTCGTCGGCATACACGTGTACCTCCGTGACGCGCCCGAAGAGGTTGTGCATGTCGCCCATGATGTCCTGATAGGCGCCCATCAGAAACATGCCCAGGAAATACGGCTGGTTGGGACGCAGCTCGTGGAGTTCGAGGAATCGTTTATCGCCGGCTGCCGACACGAACTGATCGACCTTTCCGTCGGAGTCGCACGTGAGGTCGACGAGCACGCCCCGCCGCGTCGGCATCTCATCGAGCCGGTGCAGCGGCATGATCGGGAAGCGCTGACCGATGGCCCAGTAGTCGACCATCGACCGGAAGATCGAGAAGTTGCACTGGTAGTGGTCCACCAGCTGATATTCGAGTACCCGGAGGGCGTCGGGGACCGTGGCCTCGGCATGATCACGCAGGTGCAGGTCGAGGGCGATACAGATGCCCCAGTAGATGCGCTCGAAGTGAGCCTTTTCCTCGACCGTAAGCTCTCCGTTCCGGAAGTGATCGGTCATGCGAGCGTGGCTCTCGAGAGCTCGGTGGTAGACGGATTCCATGCCGGCCGGCGTTTCGTTTGCGTTGCGGGCCGCATCGTACAGCTCGTACGCTTCGGCGACGATCGGATGCGCGATGTCGTTGCGGCGGTCGACGGCGAGCACCTCCTTGCGGCGCGCCCCCACGGCCTCCACCACGAGCACCGAGTGATGGGCGGTAACCGCGCGCCCGCTTTCGGAAACCAGGATCGGATGCGGCACGCCGGCCTCGTCGAGGATGCGCCGGCACGCGTCGACGACGGCATGTGCGTAGTCATCCAACTCATAATTGATCGTGCCGAGGGCGCTGGGGTTGCCGGCCTCATAGGATACGCCCAGCCCGCCGCCGACGTCGAAGTAATCGACCTCGATGCCTTTCCCGACCAGCCACGCGAACACGCGCGCGGCCTCCTCGACGGCATGACGCAGCGTCTGTAGATCGGCAATCTGGCTCCCAAGATGGAAGTGCAGCAGATTCAGCCGCAACGGGAGCTGTTCGCTCTGGATCCGCTGCACCAGCTCGACGAGCTCCGTGAGCGACAGGCCGAATTTGGAATTTTCTCCTCCCGATTCCGACCAGAGCCCCGCGCCGCGTGTCGTCAGGCGGACCCGCAGACCGACCGACGCCGTCATCGCCGCGCTGCGCGCCTCCTCCAGAACGAGGCCGATCTCCTCCTCGCGCTCAAGTACAGGAAGCACCCGCTTACCGAGGCGCTGGCCGGCGAGCATCAGCCGCATCATGTCCCGATCTTTGGCGCCGTTGCAAAGCAGGAGGGTGTCGCGGTCGGCCAGATACGGCAGCGTGGCGATGAGCTCAGACTTGGAGCCGCATTCAAGACCATGGCCGTACGGCCGGCCGGCGTCGAGGATCTCCTCGACGACCTCGCGCAGCTGATTGACCTTGACGGGATACACCCCCTGGTAGGCGTTCCGGTATCCGGACGCTCTGATCGCCGCGCGAAACGCATCGTTGAGATGGTCGATGCGGGACTTGAGGAGGTCCTGGAAACGGATGAGCGCCGGAAAGCCTATGCCGCGTTTGCTGAGTTCGCGCACGACGCTGTAGACGTCGACCTCGGTATCGGACCCACGGACGGGCTGTGCACCGACGTGCCCCTGCTCGTTTACAAAAAAGTAGCCGTCGCTCCAGCTCTCAATAAAATAGAGATCGGCGGAGCGGTCGGGACTCCACGCAGCGCTTCTTTCGACGGTGATGGCCGGGGAATTGGAATCCGATTCCAAACCTTTTCGGGATCGATGGGGTGAGCCGCTCGGTGCGGACTGGAAAACGCACGGCCACAGGGTGAGTTTCGACGGTGCGGCCGCCGAACGACACGCCCCGATCACCCGGGAGCGATGAGGTCGATCGGGCGCTCGTGCGACTGAAGGTCGACCTCGTCCGCGGAGAATCCGAACATGTCTTCGGGGGAAAAGACGAGCCGGAAGTCGTGCGGGAGAAAGAACGTCTCAAACTTTCGCGCGAACTCATCGAGACGTCTGAGATAATAGGCCGTGTTTTCGTCCGGCGCAGCGGGGTCCCACTCCTTCGACAGGCGGCAGTGCCGAAAGGTCGTCACGGTCGGCGACTGCCCGGTGACGTAGTAGCTGATGCGGTCGCCTTTTCGAACGGGGCGGCCCGTCCGTTCCGACCACTGGATCGCCAGCTCGTAGGCCGACGCCTTCGGGCGCCGCCCCCGCTCGACGTCCAACCGATATTGCTGCACGGAATCCTTGAGCGTTTCGGTTCGAGAGAAACTATCGACCCCTTTCCAGTCATGGCGATGGATGGCGGCTCGCGTTTGAAGATAGAGCTCGTGCAGCCCTTTGACGTCCTCCCGGAGCAGATGCCGAATGGCATCGCGGACGAACCGTCTGCCGAATCGCTCGACCGATCGCGACACGAGGGAGGAGCCCTTGAACGTCAACGTGCCGTCGTAATGCAGCAGCGCGTAGTTCTTTTTCTTGTAGGACAGCATCTTCCGGAAGCGGCCTTCGAAGGCTACGTCGATGCCGTCGGGGAGTACGTCGGAGAGCTCGCGTACGTAGTGCCGTTCTGCGCGGGCGCCGGAGACGCGGGCGGGGGGAACGAACAGGAGGCCGTCGGTATCCACTTCAATTACGCGCCCGCCGTCCTCCGAGATGGTCCGAATGAGCGTGCGAAGCAGTTCCTGGCCTGTGCGCGCCACCCGGTCGGCTTCGGAGAAGTCGTTGAACAGGGCCCGGCCGAACCCCAGCTGTCCGTAGAAGGAATTGATGAGGACCTTATAGGAGGACTGCCGAGCGTCGAGCTCGCTGCGCGCCTCGTCTCCGGCCTCCCGCATGGCGCGCTTGGTATGGATGCGCAGGTCCGTCAGACG
>CAZXHQ010000005.1:0-22386 GCA_964640145.1 uncultured Rhodothermales bacterium
CAGTACAACAACCAGTATCTGGAGGATCGTGCAAATGAGACTGGCAAAGCTACTATTTACGCTTGCCCTGTTGTTGCCGGCGACAGCCTGGGCGCAGTCGGGTAAAATAGCAGGTCAGGTGACCGACGCGTCCACCGGCGAGACATTGCCCGGGGTGAACGTGGCCATCGTGGGTACGACCCAGGGTGCCGTCACCGACGCAGATGGGTTTTACAATATTCTGAACGTACGGCCGGGCACCTACGACCTGCAGGCGTCTTTTATTGGGTATACGACGGCCACGCGCGAGGAGGTTCGAGTGAGTACGGACCTCACGACGACGATCGACTTCGAGATGCAGGAGGAGACGGTTGGTCTTGAAGAGGTCTTCGTTGTTGCCGAGGCGCCGATCGTTCAGGCCGACGTGTCGGCCAACGTCGCTAACCTGAGTGCGCAGGATTTTCAGGATCTCCCGGTAGCGGGCGTTTCGGAGGTTCTCGACCTTCAGGCGGGCATCGAGCCGGGTATGCGGGTTCGCGGTGGCGGTCTCAACGAGATCTCGTTCATGGTGGACGGGCTCTCCATGCGGACCGGTCGCGCCAACGAGCCGATGACCAACATCAGCTACACTTCACTCGAAGAGGTGCAGGTGCAGACGGGTGGTTTCAGTGCCGAGTACGGCAACGTTCGCTCGGGCATCGTCAATATTGCGACGAAGGAGCCGCCGCGTGACCGCTATACGGTCGATGCGCTGTTCCGTTATGCGCCGCCGCAGGCGAAGTCGTTTGATACGTACGGCCAGCTGCCGGGTGAGTGCAATTATTCGGATCCGAACGACATTCCGGTCGAGTGCGACACCTATTGGGCTCGCTCGATTCTGGACCCTGCCGTTCGGGACGAGGGCGTCGAGTCTGGGGCTTGGGACGCCTATCAGATCCGTCAGTATTATGCCTTTCCGGGCTGGAACGAGCACGTGGATCGTCTTCGCGAATCCGGTGGCTTCGACGTAACGAGCGACGACATGGTTGACTACTGGAGGTATATGTGGCGGAAGGATAACGAGATTTCCATGCCGGACTACGACGCCGACATCACGCTCGGCGGCCCCATTCCGGGCATCAGTTCGATGCTGGGCGATCTTCGTTTCCTCGCCTCCTACCGCGGTACGCAGACGGCGTATCTCTATCCACAGACGCGCGAGGCGTATGAGGACAACACCTATTCGTTGAAGCTCATCTCCAACCTTTCTCCAGGGATGAAGATTACCGGCCACTGGATGTCGACCCGGCAGCGCGGCCAGAATGCGAATGAGTACCTCGGCCCCATGGGAACGAACATCTGGGAAGGCAATCTGCCTGCCTATCCCTGGTGGGAGGACGAGAATGACGTGGGCGAGCAGGTGCACTTTCAGCACATCCGCGCCGACCGGCTCTATACAGACGGCCACTACGGCCTCGGCAACATCGATCATGACATCGCCGGCTTGCAGTTCACGCACACGCTGAGCCAGAACACGTACTACGAGGTCGGCATTCAGCGGATGGGCTCGAAGTATCGCACGCTATTCCCGAACCTTCGCGACGGCACGTACATGTGCCCGGATTCCGGTCAGGGCCCGGACGGCCAGGCCTGTACGCCGAATACGCTCGTCCGCGTGCCGTGGACGGACCAGTTCGGCAACGTGCTCGAAGGTTTCGAGGACTTGATCGGTCAGGAAGACGGAATTACCTGCTTCGGCGGGGATACCGACCTGAACGGCGATGGTGAGACTAAAGGGTATTGCGTCGGGCAGGAGCCCTTCGGATACTCCGGCATCGGTGCCAATATCCTGACAGGTGAATCGATGGGCGGTCACTGGACCGGCGGCCGCGACACGTCCGACGTGCAGGTGTGGACGGGGCGGTTCGACCTGACGAGCCAGCTCAACCGCTTCCTCATGCTGCAGACCGGCGCCGAGCTGAACTACAACAACTACGACATGGACGCTACGGACGTCAACATCGAGTTGGCCGGGCCGGAGCCGGAGGCGATGTGGGTATGGGACGGTTCACCGATCCAGGGTGCCGCCTACCTCCAGGGTAAGCTCGAGTTTGAAGGCATGATCGCCAACATCGGCGCGCGCCTCGAATACCTCGATCCGAACGTGGAGTGGTGGGACTACGAGCCGTATGAGGCCGTCTTCCGCTTCCAGGAAGACGCCGTAGACGAGGCACTGCAGACGACCTCCGTCGGCTCGCAGGTATCGCTAAGCCCGCGTATCGGCGTCTCGTTTCCGATCACGACGAACAGCAAGCTCTACTTCAACTACGGGCACTTCCGTCAGATGATGAATCCGTATGATCTCATCGGCCTCGCTCAGTCGAAGTCCGGTGGTATCAACGAGATCGGGAATCCGGAGCATCCGTTCCCAAAGACCGTCGCCTACGAGCTTGGGTTCGACCAGAACCTGTTCGATCGCTACCTGCTTCGCATCTCCGGTTTCTACCGGGATAAGACCAACCAGCCGCGTTCGGTCTACTTCGAAAGCCTCGGCAACATCGTGAACTACAACTCACGCATGCCGTGGGACTTTGGCGACGTACGTGGTGCGGAGCTCAGCATCAATAAGAACCGCGGTGAGTGGTTCCAGGGCTTCTTCAACTTCACGTACCAGCAGCGGAAGGACGGTTACTTCGGATATGCCAATTTCTACGAGAACTCGTTCCAGATGGTGACATGGCTCCGCGACGCGACGGACTATCGTCTAAGTGCGCCGGTGGCTGAACCGTTTTCACGGGCCAACGCGCGGTTCATGACGCCGCAGGGCTTTGGGCCGGAGATCGCCGGCGCCAATCCGCTGGCCGGCTTCCACGTTAGCCTCCTGGGCGAGTGGAGAAGAGGTCAGACGTTCACGTGGCAGGGCGGCGCGAGCATTCCGGAGGTTACCCAGAACGTCCGCTTCACGGACTACTGGAATCTCGATCTGCGCGTGACGAAATACCTCAACGCTGTCGGCACAGAGATGCAGCTCTTTGCGGACTTCAGCAACGTCCTGAACCTGCGTCACCTCAACTTCGGCGGAGCCTTCGTCGAAGGGGAGGGCCGAGACCAGGCTGACTACATGCAGTCTCTCCATCTACCGGGCGACATCTTCGATCAGCTTCCGGAAGGACAGTCTCCGCCCTACCGGTGGGTACCGGGCAACGACAGGCCGGGCGACACTCGCGACTGGGATGTCGAATTCCAGCCGATCGAGGCATACGCTTCGCTTCCCGATGCGCCGGACGAAGGCTTCGAGCGGCAGTGGGCCTGGACTGAGGCGGACGATGACTTCTTCCGTTGGACTGGCAGCAGCTGGGAGGAAGTCCCGGACGGCGAGGTCGACCAGGTGCTCTCTGACAAAGCATACATCGACATGCCCAACCACCGCTTCAACACGTACCTGAATCCCCGCCGGGTAACGTTTGGAGTCCGGGTGAGCTTCTAGTCTGAGACGGACAAATCCTTCAATGCGATCTTCGTCTTAACCCTGCGCCGTCCGACGTGGCGGCGCAGGAGGCGGAGACGGAGATTCCGGAAGACCTCACCGGCAGTTATCCCATGTCACGATTAGAGAACACAATGATGAAAGCCTTCTACCAAACTATACTATGCACCGTGCTGCTCCTGGTGCTCGCCGTGGCGACTGCCGGAGACGCCCGCGCGCAGTTCACGGCGACCTGGATCGACATCGGCGACTTCCAGGACCGCTATTCGCAGATTGGTGCCATCGACGAGACGTCGAACACGTTCGAATACCCCGGTATTCAGTTCTGGTCGTCCCATTACCGGTCTGCGGCGCTGTGGATCGGTGCGAAGGACTGGCAGACGGAGGAGGGCAATACGCTTCCCTATTATACGTCACGCATCGGTCCTCGCGACCCGGGGATTGACTTTGCCTTTCCCGTTGAGGATCAGTTGATCAGTAAGTGGGAGGACACGGAAGTGTTCGTTGACGGAGTGGCCTCATTCGACAAAATAGCGCTGGTGAGCGAGGTGGATCCGAACCTTCCGGCCGACCGCATGATGGACATCACGTTCAACATGGATATCGGTGTGACAGTCAATGAGAAGGTGTACGCATACAGCAATCCCTTCCACGATGAATATCACATCGTTGACTGGACGTTCACAAATACGGGAAATACGGACGACGATCCGGACATTGAGCTCCCGAACAACACGCTGAATGATGCGCTGTTTTACTTCATTCATCGTTGGCGCGGAAGCCGTTTGGCATCTCACGTCGGCGACAACGCGCAGGAGTGGGGCCGGTATAGCATGATCGACGTCGTCGGCGACGGTCATATGGAGTACCCGGTTGATTTTACCGCCTACTACCTTTGGAAAGGATACGAGCCGGGCTATACCCGCTGGAACAACCTCGGCGGACCGTTGCTTGAGGCATGCTGCGACCAGCCGCAGGGTGACACGCTCGGCCGGCTTTCCGGTAGCTACTTCGACGGCGAGATGGTCCTCTATGCGCCGAACTCGACGGATGACCGGACTTTCGACAACATGGTCCAGCCGCACACGATCGGCTTCCTCGATTCTGATGAGAAGCTGAACGCGCTCGGCGCCGCCCATATCGAGTACTACGAGGACGGCATGCTGACGCGTGAGCGCCAGACGCGTACGCCGGAAGTCTCTCCGTCGCGCCACTGGCCGCACTATGCCGATCGCATCGAGCCTAGCGGGGAGTTCTGGAATCCGCGAAATGACCCGGACCAGGGCAAGCAGGGCGGACATGCCGCTACGGTGGCCTTCGGCCCCTACGACATGGAGATCGGTGAGAGCGTTCGTATTCTTGTGGTGCGGGGCGTCGGAGGACTGGATTTCGACGCGCAGCTCTACGTGGGTCGGCAGTACAAATTCTCCGGGGCTGATGACAATGCACTGATCGCCTACGACGCGAATAACGACGGCGTCATCGAAGACAAGGAGTACAGCTACCACGACGTCTACGACCTCGGCGACGAGGTCATGACGAAGAATCAGTGGGTGATGAGCGGCCGTGATTCCCTCTTTAAGATCTTCTATGCGGCACAGGATCTCTACGAGGCGTCGAACGACTTGTCGCAGTATCCCATCGTGCAGCCGCCCTTGCCGCCGCGCGAGTTTTCGGTCACTGGTCTTCCGGATAGAATCTCCCTCGAATGGGAGCCGCTCGACGGTGGCCCAACGCGGACGGGGTGGGAGGTGTACCGGACCAACAAGGCGTCTTACTGGAGCCCGGCGTACGACAACGTGCGCTCACCGGGCCCCGGCGTGAGCCTCGTAGAGGCGCTTGAGGATCCCGACAGACGCCTGCGCCGCACCGAAGATGAGCTCCCGTACACCTGTGTGGCCGGAGACCGTCCCGGATGTGCGCAGCCTGCGTTGCCCCCGAATGCGACGTCCTTCGACGACACGGAAGTCACTCGCGGCACGGACTACTTCTATTATTTGGCAGCCGTCGGTGAAGAGCAACCGGAGGATCCCGATGCCATCACGGGCACGCCCGGTGGGGTGGCGCTGCGAAGCAGCCGCTACTTCACCCAGACGTACCAGGCGGTCAACCTGAAACGACCGCCGGGAGAAACCATCGAGGCGGCACGTGTGGTGCCTAACCCGGTCAACATCGGGTCGGATCAGAGCATCCGCTTTGATAAAGAGGATGAAGTTGCATTCTTCAACATTCCGGGCGAATGCACCATCAAGATCTTCACGGAGACCGGCGAGCTCGTGCAGACGATCGAGCACACGGACGGCAGCGGGGACGAGAAGTGGAATCTTACCACGGCGTCGCGTCAGTTGCTCGTGAGTGGGATCTATATCGCCGTGATTGAGACGCCTGAAGGCGAACGCGTCTTTCGGAAGTTCACGGTGATCCGCTAGATTACAGTCGAGAGGGGGCCGCCCTGAGTGGGCGGCCTTGATCTCGATCGGTCTTCAGAATGATTTTCCATTTCGAAATTCAATCCGGCTATACCATGAAAAGGAGTCTATCTACCACTTGGCTCATCGCCGCGCTCTGCTTGCTGATGGCACCGTCAGCACTGGCGCAAACGAACATTCCGGGGCCAGATACGGAGGTTGAAACGGATAAGCGGGCGCAGACCGGCTTCAAGTTTCTTACGACGTCCGTAGATGCTCGGGCGAGTGCAATGGGTGGGGCGGTGACGTCCTCAACGGAAGGCTCGTCGGCGTCCTTGTTTTACAACCCCGCTTCTCTGTCGCGCATGGAGAGCAGCTTTCACGCCAGTGCCGGCGTGGTCGAGCATCTCGTTGACCTTCGGTACAGTTACGCATCCGCAGCCTATGCCCCGGTTGGCGGGCAGTACGGCGTCTTTGGCGTTTCGTTCATGAACGTCGACTACGGTGACTTTTTCGAGACCATCCGAGCCGACAATCAGGATGGCTTCATAGAGATTGGCACCTATAGTCCGACCGCCATGGCGCTTGGGCTCGGGTATGCCAGGTCGTTCACCGATAGGTTCTCGGTGGGTGGGCAGGTGAAGTATGCGTTGCAGGATCTTGGAACGTTCGCGGTCTCCCGAGTCAATGACGGCGGCACGCCGGTTGATGACGGTACGAATATCGCCACACGTGATTATTCGCTGAATACGATCGCCGTCGACTTCGGCGTGCTCTACAATACGGGCTTTCGCAGTCTCACAATCGCGATGAGCACGCGAAACTTTTCGCAGGAACTCATCTATGAACGAGAGCGCTTCGAATTGCCGCTTACGTTCCAGATCGGCATGTCGATGGATCTGATGGATCTGACGAGCCTCGATCCGAACATGCACTCGCTTAATTTCGCCGTGGACGCCCAGCGCCCGCGCGACTTCGTGGAGCATCTGAAGATCGGTACGGAGTACACACTGATGAACGTTCTGTCGCTTCGCGGTGGTTGGAGCCAGGCATTTGTTGGACGTGAAGACACCGAGGAGGGACTCAGCTTTGGTGCCGGCCTCCAGTACGAGGTATCAGGGATGGGTTTTGGGGCGGACTATGCGTACACGGACTTCGGACTTTTTGGCGAGTTGCAGCGCATCGCCCTGCAGGTATCTTTATAGTCTGAACCGCAACCGCAGCTTACTGTCGGGACTGCTGGGCGTCGTTCTCGTCTTCAGTGCGATCGGATGTACCAATTCGACCGTGCAACAGGAAGACGATAACGGCGCCCGTCTTCCTGTTTTTACGTCCGTCACCGAAAGCGCCGGTTTAGGCGGTTTCAAGCACGTAAATGGGGCCGCCGGTGATAAGTGGTACCCCGAGCAGATGGGATCCGGCGGTGCATTCGTCGATATCGACGGGGACGGCTGGCTGGACGTTGTCCTCCTTGGCGGAGGGCGCTGGGAGCCCGATATCACCGCTCGTCCTCAGGCGGTCTGGGTCTATCGCAACAACGGAGACGGCTCGTTCTCAGAGGCCACCCGGGAAGTGGGACTTAGCGATGTCGATGCCTATACAATCGGGCTCGCGGCGGCGGACTATGATAACGATGGCGATCTCGACCTTTTTATCACGACCCTCGAAGGGAACATGCTCTTCGAGAATGTGGATGGGCGGTTTGCCGACGTATCCCATCACGCCGGCATTGAAGGCAGCGGTCTGTGGAGCAGTTCTGCCCTTTTCTTCGATGCAGATCGCGACGGCGATGTCGATTTGTACGTCGCGAACTACGTGGACTGGAGTCCGGAAACGGACATCTTCTGTCCGAAAGGCGGATCGGTAAAACTGTATTGTCATCCCGCCGTCTACGAAGGCGTGCAGAGTCGATACTATGTGAACAATGGAGACGGCACGTTTTCCGACCGGACTGAGGCGGCCGGGTTTATGCCCACGCTCGGTAAGTCGCTGGGTGTAGCCGAGTTGGATTTCAACTACGACGGCTGGCCCGATCTTGCCGTCGTGAATGATGGGGAAGGCGATCTGCTCTTTCGGAACAATCAGGACGGGACCTTTACGGACATCGGTGTGTCGAGCGGCTTTGCCTTCAGCGAGCATGGCGAGGCGCGAGCGGGGATGGGCGTCGATGCCGGCGTCGTCGATAGTACGGGAGCCTACGTGCTGTTCGTCGGCAACTTCTCACAGGAGATGGTGGGCGTATATCGCCATGTCTCCGGTGAGTCGTTCGTGGATCAATCGGCCCTGTCGCGGATCGGGTATCCTACGTTGCTTTCTCTGACGTTCGGCCTGTTTCTCTTCGATGTGGATTTGGATTCCGATCTCGATCTTTTGATCGCAAACGGGCACGTACATCCCGATCGAACCGGTGAGAATGACCGCATTACGTATCGGCAGCCTGCACAACTGTTCTTGAATGACGGCAACGGTACATTTTCTGAAGTCGATCGCAACTCGGGCGTTTTATCCGAGCCCCTTGTTGGACGAGGGGCGGCATATGGAGATTACGATAAAGACGGCGATCTGGACGTGCTCATAACGGAGAACGACGGCGCCGCTCATCTGTGGCGCAATGATACCCCCGGCGGGGCGTACTTACGCATCGCCGTACGGGGACGTCAGAGTAATCGCGACGGTATCGGTACTAGGATACGTGCGATACGGGACGGTCTGAGGATGGAACGCCGAGTACGTACCGGGTCGAGCTATCTGTCGCAGTCCGAGATGGAGGTGACGTTCGGACTTGGCGCCGGTATGCACGTGGATTCGCTCATTGTGGATTGGCCGAGCGGTGTACAGGAGATATTTGCGGACGTAGAGGGGAACCGGACTGTCTTGCTCATCGAAGGAACCGGCGAGCTGCGTCCTACTATGAGTAACGATGCTGTTCCACCGTTGTAGGTGACCCCGCCGCTCGATGGCGATGCACGTGTCGCCTCTCGCGCGGTCTCTAGCCCTTCAGAGGCTGTAATTCCCCGTAGCCTCGAAGCGAGTGCTGGTGATTTCAAGTGAGCCCGTCGCAACCTGACGCAGGTGGGGGCGTCGTCCAACTGAAGTTGAAGTGTTCGATCTGACGGAGAGTGTTATGGCAAGGCTGGATTTCCGAGGAATCGTCTCAGTAGCTGTGATTGTAGCTACGCTCGCAGGATGTTCGAGTCGAGACGACCTGACACGTACTGAGCAGCGTCGATTGGAGGTGGGGCCCGAAGTTGAGCGATTCCTGGCCGAAGCGCAGCGTGCATATCAGAACGGCCGTTTCCTTACCGCGCTCTCCATGGCGGATAGTGCCGAACGGCGTGCGCCCGATCTCGCAGACATACATTTCCTCCGGGGAAGCGTTTACACGGCTTTGAACCAGTATGAAATGGCAGAAGCAGCCTACGAAGCCGCTCTTGCCGCCGATCCCGAGTATCCGGGGGCGCATATGAACCTTGGCATCAATCTCGTCCGCAATGGGGCTCTTCGTGCCGGCCTGGAGGAGTTCGAGCAGGAAGAGGCGATCAATCCCAATTCGGCCCTCTACCTTGAGGTGGGGCGGACGTATGCCAAGCTAGGTGCGGCAGACAGCGCCGAGATGGCGTATGAAAAGTCAATTGAGCTGGACTCTACAAATACGACGGCTCTAATGTGGGTGGGCCAGCTCTACGAAGAAACAGGCGATTTCGAGAAGGCCCTGGAATACTCACGACGAGGCCTGGCGCTCAGACCGGACGATATGGACTACCAGTACATCGTCGGCTCACAGCTCTTTCGTACGGGGCAAGTCGAGGAAGCGGCTACGTATCTGCGCCCGGTCGCCGACGAGCGTCCCTGGCACCACGGCGCGCAATACAACATGGGTCAAGCCCTTATACATATGGGAGAAGAGGAGGCTGCGCAAGAGTACCTGGCCCAAGCCGATAGTGCGCAGCAGCTCCAGCAGGCGATCAATGATGCAAAGGACGCCATCAACCGCAATCCGGACGACATCCAGAACTGGATTCAGTTGGGTGAGGCGCATCGAAACGCGCACATGTACGATCGGGCCATCGATGCATTCAAAGCGGCTGTGTCGTTCGATCCAAAAAATCTCGGTCTGCAGATGAATCTCGCGACCGTGTATCTCGAGAGCGGCGATGCGGCGGAAGCCGTGAAACGCTATCGCGGCATCATCGAGATCGATTCCACGATTACGGATGCATGGTTGAATCTCGGTGCAGCGTACGGTAATGCGGGCGAATACGATGAGGCCCGAAACGCCTGGGACAGGGTGCTCGAAATGGACCCGGGAAATCGCCGCGCACGCGCATATCTTGCACAGCTCAGGCAGATCGCGGAAGCAGAATGAGCCGGCAGCGCATCCGCCTGGCTGTAGGTTATGCACTAAAACGGATCGACGACAATGAAAACGTGGTGTCTCTCTACTCTACTTGCGCTGCTGACGGTTATGGCTACAAGCCGGGGTGGCGCCGCACAACCCATCGAGAAAGGTACCTGGACCGGCTTCGTGACCCCGCCCGGCGGTGTGCCCTACAAATCCAAATATGTCGTGCGAGAGCATAAGGACCAACTGGTCGTTCGCATTACCGTCCCCGAGTGGGCGGCCGAGTTTCCCTTCCACGACGTCCACATCCATAACGATAAGCTGCGCTTCTGGTGGCAGCCGGCGGAGCGCGTAGATTGCGAACTGAGTACGGATGCACGGGGCGTCTACCGGGGAGAATGCTGGGATAGCGGCCAGAACGTCGCCCCCATCGTGATGGCGCCGCCGGGCCTGGACGTCGACTCTGAAATCGACGAGCTGCGCGATGTCGCGGCCGAGGCGAAGCAACGGAACGCAAGGTGGGTGAGCCGTCGAGAGCTAGATAAAATAGATGGACCTCGAGGCGAGATGGTGAATCTCGGCGACGTCAAACTGAATGTGCTCGTAGACGGCGACGGTCCATCGGGTGTCGTTCTTCTGTCCGACGTCGGAGACGATCTACGTACATGGGATTACGTCGTGCACGACGTCAAAGAATTTGCCCGAGTCGTGTCCTATTCCCGCGCAGGGATCGGCTATTCGGAGGAGAATCCATCCCCGATATCCGTAAGGAGCGCGGCGAAGCAGCTCCAGAGCGTGCTGAAAGCGTCAGGGCTCGGTCCGCCATATGTTCTCGTCGGACACGGGTTCGGCGCCGCGCTGGCGCAGGGTTTTGCGTCGCTGTACCCTGACCAGGTGGCGGGTATCGTACACGTCGACCCAATGCATCCGGAGCTGGCCGATGCGTTCAACCGGTTGGATTCGCAATCGTGGAGTACCTATTGGGACGGTCAGAAGACGCTGCACCAAATGGTGCCGGAGTCGGTGCGGGCCGAGTTTGAGCTCTATGAGAAATGGATCGAAGACGGCCAGCTGGACGAGATACGTGAGCTGCCGGACTTACCTGTCGTCGTGATTTCGTCCCTTCGCGCATCGACCTCGCCTCGCTGGATCGGTGAGCGAGAAGAAGGTCTGAAGGCGAAACGGCAGGTTCATGCGCGCTGGGCGGACGCATCCCGATCGGGTGTCCATCTTGTGACCGACGAGAGTGGACATTACGTGCAGCGTGAGGATCCCGACCTTGTCGTCCAAGCAATTCGGCATCTACTCGATCAACATCCGTCGGCGGAACCGGTGCCAAACTAGCATTTATTGCCACGCGTGAGAGAGACCGAAAGTATACGGTCCGTGCTTCCAGGAGTTTTGCGGGCGGGGATCATTCGTCGCCTCTCGTCGATCCTGTTCGCAGCCGGGATGCTGTGCGTCGTGTCCGGCGCAAGGGCTCAAACTGCGACGATCAGCGGCTTCGTCACGGACGAGTCCAGCGGCCGACCCCTAGAGCTGGTCAATGTAGCCCTTTCGACCGACGGTGAGCTCTTTCGCGGTGCCGTCACCAATCAGGACGGTTTGTTTCTCATTAGTGGACTGGAGCCGAATACCTATGAGATCGAGATCTCATATATCGGATATCAGCCCCATGAAGACACGCTGGCGCTGGAAGCCGGTGCAAGCCGGAGCTACAACGTGGACCTTACGCCCGTGGACGAGGAGCTCGAAGAAGTGCTGGTGGAATCGGAGCGTACCGGCGGAGCAGCGCGCGTCACGGCCGGACAGCAAACCGTGCGTCCAGCCGACATCGAAGAAGTGCCCGGACCCGACGTGTCCGGCGATCTGGCCACGTACCTGACCACCCAGCCCGGCATCGTTTCGACCGGAGATCGAGGCGGACAGTTCTTTATTCGAGGCGGCGAACCCTCGCAGAATCTGCTTCAGATCGATGGCATCCTGCTGTACCAGCCGTTCCACATCCTGGGGTTCTATTCGGCTTTTCCATCCGATAACGTCAACCAGGTCAACATCTATGCAGGTGGATACGGCAGCGAGTTCGGAGGCCGAATCTCCTCTGTCATCGACGTTACCTCGCGTACCGGCAATATGCGACGGTATGCGGGGAGGGCGTCCGTTTCTCCGTTCCTCAGCTCGGCGAGCATCGAGGGCCCGATCTGGCCCGATAGAGCATCGATTATCGCATCGGTGCGACGCTCGAATATCGACCAGGGCGTCGCTACGTACCTCGACGACGAGCTGCCGTTTACGTTTGGCGACGCGTTCGCCAAAGCCAATGTGATCATTACCGACAATATCCGCGCCTCGGCTACCGGTATCAACACATACGATCGCGGCGTGTTGACCGGCCAATCGACCGAAGTCGGAAAGGAGGAGATCTCATGGCATAACAGGGCGTTCGGCTTACGCCTTTTGATGCTTCCCCGCATCTTCGCCATCATGACCGATCTGCACGTCTCCTATTCGGATTACGAGACGGCACTCGGCCCGCCGTCGGATCCGCTGCGCGAGTCCCGTATTGCCAATACGCACGTGTCCCTCGCCGCCACGTATTTCGGAGAAAACCTCGACGTGCGCGCCGGCAGTGAGCTGCGCGTGACTCGAATGAATAGCGAACTGGGAGGGCTCTTCCAGAACGTCGAGCTACGGTATTCGACGGTACCCCAGTGGGGCAGCTATATCCAGTTCGACTTTGACGTCGGAGGCGGACTCCGTATTCGTCCCGGCATCCGCGCTCAGTTCTACAAGGTCCAGTTCGACCCGCTCCTCGAGCCTCGCCTCCGCGCGGTCTGGCAGCGTGGTCCGCACGAAGTCAGTGCCGCGGCTGGACTGTACCATCAGGAAATACTGGGCATCAGCGATCGCCGGGACGCGGCCAGCGTCTTTACCGTCTGGGCGAACGTACCAAAACGAAATCCCAACATCACCGACGTGCTGCAGGGACGGCCGCAGCGCGCGTTCCACGGCATCGTAGGCTATCGTGCAACCCCCGCCCGGTGGCTCGAACTCTCCGTCGAAGGGTATTACAAGGAGTTGGACAATCTCTTCGTATCGGATTGGACCGCATTTCCGAGACTGACCACCAGAATTCAACCCGCCAGCGGCTCGTCCATCGGCGTAGACACGCGTATCGAGCTGCGGGGAGTGAATTTCTACGGCTTTGTCAACTACGGCCTATCGTCGACGCGGTACGCAGCCGAGGACGCCTCCATCGATCTCTGGTACGGCGAGGAAACGCTCGACTTCCGACCGCCGCATGACCGGCGTCATCAGGTGAACGTGGTCGCCAGCACGAGCGTGCTGGGGTTCGATATCAGCGCCCGGTGGGACTTCGGCTCGGGGCTGCCGTTCAGTCAGGCCGTCGGTTTCGATGGGTTCACGGTCGTCGACGATATTGAAAAGGCCTCGGAAACGCCGGGCACGCGCCGCGTGATCTACGAGCGGCCGTACAATGCGCTGCTCCCGACGTATCACAGGTTGGATCTTGCCCTCGGCCGCTCATTCGAGATCGGTGCGGTCGACCTTACGTTTCAGGGCAGTCTCATCAACGTGTACGACCGGCGCAACATCTTCTATCTCGACGTCTTTACGCTCGAACGCGTCGATCAGCTTCCGCTCGTCCCATCCTTCGGGATCGAGGTGGCCTTTGAGTAGCCCGATGCCGACGTTGCGAGATTCGATCGATATGCTCTGCCGGCGCATAGCAACGCTTGGAAGAGCGGCGGTGCTAGGTGCGCTCGTGCTGACCCTCGCGGCGTGTGAGGAAGATATCACGGCGGTGGTGGGCACGGATCTACCCTACTCCATTTATGGAGTCATCTCTCCCCAGCTCGACTCCCAGTGGGTCCGCGTGTATCCGATCGAAGGGCGTCTTGTGCCGGCAGAACCGGAGCCTCTCGACGCCGTCGTAACGTCGACGGACCGTACCACGGGCGAGAAGGTGGTGTGGCGGGATTCGATCATCGTAGACTTCGCAGATCAGTATGCACACGTCTATTGGGCACCGTTCCAGGCGGAGTACGATCATGCGTACCAGATTAGCGTCCGCGCTCCTGACGGTGCAGAAACGAGCGTAGAGGTCTCCGTCCCGAAGCAGGCGGAGATCGTGCTCGAGCAGCCCCTGCGTCGACAGGATGGCGTATTTCTTCCCGTGCTGGTGGCCGGCCCCGTCCCGCGCGTCATACGCGTAGAGGTCGACTACTCCGTCGCGTATTTGCCGTTGGCTGTAGGCGACATCATACAGGATCAATTCACGATTCCGTACCACACGGAAGCTCGAGAAGTAGAGGGGGGCTGGAGGATCCCGATTAACCTTCGGGACGATTACGATGAGATCCGTGCGACCATCTCTGAGACCGGCGAATCACTGGACTTGCGCGTCGGAATTATTCTCCTCAACATAACGTTGCGCCTCATCGTCGCCAACGAGGAATGGAATCCCCCGGACGGCCAATTCGACCCGGAGCTGCTCGTGCAGCCTGGAGTCATGACGAATGTCGGAAACGGATTTGGATTTGTCGGTGCCGGATACCGTATGGAGCGAGCGTGGATTCCTCCGGATGAATTTGTGGAGGATGCAGGATTCCGAGCCCAGGAAGAAAGTAGCGAGTGATGAGAACCTTCATATCACCATGGCCGCCGGTAATGTCCGTGCTGGCCGCGCTGTTGCTGACGATTAGCGTCACGGGCTGCGTCGCGACGACGCCCTCAGAGCGACCGAACGACGAGCCCCGGTTTCGAACGCTCCTCTTCTCAGGTACCGAAGGTTTCCGGCACGAATCCATTCCGGCGGGCATCGACGCCGTGCGCGAGCTCGGCGAGGCGAATTCATTCGCCGTGGATGCGACGGAAGACCCCAGCGTCTTCACCGCGGACAGCCTCGAGTCCTATGACGTTGTCATCTTTCTGAACACCTCCGGCGACGTGCTCGATGATGCGCAGCAGGCCGGCATGGAGGCTTATCATCGCGGCGGTGGCGGATTTGCGGGCATTCACGGCGCGTCGGCGACGGAATACGATTGGCCGTGGTACGGCGAGCTGGTCGGCGCCTTCTTCGACAATCACCCCGAACCCCAGTCCGCGACCGTCGAGGTGCTCGATCCCGCCCATCCATCCACCCGTACTCTGCCCCGCGCTTGGGACCGGTTCGACGAGTGGTACAATTTCCGGGCGAATCCGCGTGGTGAGGTGCATGTCCTCGCGGTGCTCGAGGAATCGACCTATGAAGGTGGCGAAATGGGACACGACCATCCTATCGCCTGGGCGCACGTGTTGCACGGGAGCCGCTCGTGGTATACCGCTCTCGGCCATACGATCGAGGGGTACGCAGAGGAGACGTTTCGGCAGCATCTGCTCGGCGGCATCGAGTGGGCCGCAGGCGCCGTGCCCGGTGATGCGGCAGCTACGGTCACGTCTAGCTTCGAGAAGACGGTATTGATGCCCCACGTCACCGACCCGGTGGAGCTGGCCGTCGACACGGAGGGGCGCGTCTTTGTGGGAGAACGGTCGGGTCCGATAAAGGTCTGGGACCCGGCGACCGATCGCAGCGAGATGGTCGGATTCGTTCCGGTCAGGATGACGATCGAGGACGGGCTGCTCGGCCTCACGCTCGATCCGAATTTCGACGAGAACGGCTGGCTCTATGTCTACTATGCGCCGGCAGACGGTGGGCCGCAGCGGCTGGCCCGGTGGACGTACGACGGAAAGGCTCTGGATCCGTCAACGGAAAAAATTTTACTCGAGATCGAGACGCAACAAGACGAATGCTGCCACAGCGGAGGGTCGCTGACCTTTGGCCCGGACGGCAACCTGTTTCTCTCCACGGGTGACAATACGAACCCTTATCCGCTTGGAGGATCGGCCATGGACGAGCGGCCCGGGTATGAAACAGGCGACGCACAGCGCACCTCCGCCAATACGAACGACCTTCGGGGCAAAATCCTGCGAATTCGGCCGTTGGCCGACGGCACGTATGAGATACCCGACGGCAATCTATTCGAAGGCGATGTGCTCCACCGTCCGGAGATCTACACGATGGGTCACCGGAATCCATACCGCATCTCCGTGGATGCGGAGACTGGATGGCTGTACTGGGGCGACATCGGCATCGGCAACGCGCCCAGCGAGACCCGCGGGCCGTGGGGCTGGGAAGAGTTCAACCAGGCGCGTGACCCGGGTTTCTACGGCTGGCCGTATTTTGTGGGACCGAACGACGCCTACCGCGATTTCGACCGTGAGACGGAGACCGCTGGAGCATTCTTCGATCCCGACGCCCCCGTCAACGAATCCCCTAACAATACCGGGGCGCGCGAACTACCGCCCGCGCAGCCGGCGATGATCTGGTATACGTACGGCCCTTCGGAGGAGCATCCCGAGCTTGGGTCGGGCGGCATGTCGGCCATGGGTGGTCCCGTATATCGGTACGATCGTGCGACGGCTTCGCCTCAGGCGCTGCCCGCCTACTACGACGGCTCGTACTTCATCTATGAATGGATGCGCAACTGGGTGCAGGAGGTCAAATTCGACGAGGCCGGACGTGTGCTCGAAATCAATCCATTTCTGCCGGGGATGGACTTCGAGCGCCCGGGCGACATGGAGGTCGGTCCGGACGGACGCCTTTATGTGATAGAATGGGGCGAGACGTTCTGGGGGAGCAATCCGGATGCCCAGGTCGTGCGCGTCGACTACGTCGGCGCCGACGGCGGGCCGGCTCGCCAGGCCGCCGCGGAGACGCTGCGATCGAGTTCGCCGCCGGATGGACAGCCCTCCGCCGAGTGGGTCTGGCCGCCTCAGGGTGGCATCTTCGATTACGACAAGCCTGTTCCCTACGAAGTCCGAGGAGCAGGAGACGTGGAGGTCACCCCGCTCTCGGGCCACGATACCCACGAACACCGCCTCGAATCCGTTCGCGGTGCGGTGGGCGAGGTCGTCGTGACCCGGGCGTTCACGCACGTGCCGGATATACATTACGAAGACCGGTACGCCGTCGTCGAGGCGCGAGGCGGCCGTGGAGCCCCGGCCCGCGTCGTCCTGCGTCCACGCATCGTGGAGGCCGAGCATGCGGCCGATGCCGAGCCGTCCGGGCGACAGACGTTCGGGAAGCATCCGGCCGAGCCGGATTTTGCGGACGCGGCTCTGACGGTCATGAAGCTGAAAGAGGGCGGCTCGCTTACCTATGCGCCGCTCAATCTGACCGGAATCGATGCCGTGATCCTTCGAGCGAAGCCGATGCCCGGGGGAACCTTGGAAGTGCGCGCCGATGGTCCCAACGGGCCCGGTCTGGCTACCGTGGACATCGATTCGACGTCGGGTGGCCCCGCCGGAGAGTCGGGCGTGCTGCACGGAGACCTGCTGCAGGATCTACCGGAGGGCGTACAGGCGGCCTACCATGGGTGGCGCGACGTGCGGATTCCGCTCGAGGGAGCGACGTCGACCGACAAGCTCTATCTACAACTGGCGAGCTCGCAGGCAAAGGGGGTGGTGCTACACGTCGACCGACTCGAGTTCGTCGGGCCCGGCGTCATGAGAGGCGCGGTCGAGCGGTAGCTCTGGCGCAGTTCCCCCTTGAAGTCGCACGGGTCCACCGCGCGCCGCCTGCGCGGCCGCGGATGAACATCTCTTCACAGTATTTCTTAGTTTTACGGAAGAGACGGGCGTCCCCGTCGCATGCATTCATTCCTACACAGTCATCGAGCTTTCATGACGGATCGTCGCAACAACTCCCGACGGGATTTTCTTAAGAAGCTGGCTGCCACGTCCGCGGT
The DNA here is from genome assembly GCA_964640145.1 of uncultured Rhodothermales bacterium. Classification (GTDB taxonomy): domain Bacteria; phylum Bacteroidota; class Rhodothermia; order Rhodothermales; family VXPQ01; genus CAZXHQ01. The sequence continues at coordinate 18,004 of CAZXHQ010000005.1, forward strand.
TACGGCGGCGGGGGTTTCCTTCGTCAAGCCGTCGCAGGCTGAAATGCTCGAAATACCGTCACGCCCCCAGGCGCCCGTTGGTCCGAACGACCGCGTCCGAGTGGCGTCGATCGGGATGGGGATCATCGCGTTCTACAATCTTCCCAGCATGCTGCAGGTACCGGGCGTCGAGCTTGTAGCGGCCGCGGACTGCTATGACGGACGGCTTACCCGCACGAAAGAGGTCTTCGGTGAACACGTCGACACGACGCGTGATTACAGGGAGCTGCTGGACCGCGACGACATCGACGCCGTGTTCATACATACGCCGGATCATTGGCACGAGAAGATCGCCGTCGATGCGATGCGCGCCGGGAAGGCCGTGCACGTCGAGAAGCCGATGGTGCAGGATCTCGACGAAGGTCACAGCATGATCTCGGTCCAGCAAGAGACCGGCCAGGTTTTGCAGGCCGGAAGTGAGACCGTCAACGCCATCGGGACGCAGAAGGCCCGCGAGCTCTTTCGCTCCGGTGCGATCGGCGAGCTCAACATGGTCGACGTCCTCATCGCGCGCAATTCCGCGATCGGTGCATGGCAGTACGCCATTCCGCCCGACGCTTCGCCGGAGACCATCGATTGGGAGATGTTTCTGGGGGATGCTCCCGACCGCGCATTCGATGCGGACCGCTTTTTCCGCTGGCGCAAGTACTGGGACTACGGCACCGGCGTCGCCGGAGATCTCTACGTGCATCGCTTCTCGGCGCTGCACCGCATCATCGACGGTCTGGGACCGACGCAGACCATGGCGATGGGCGGCGTGTACCATTGGAACGACGGGCGTGAGGCGCCGGACGTGCTCCTGGCGCTGTACGATTATCCCGAGACGGCTTCCCATCCGGCCTTCACGATGAACCTCAAGGTCAACTTCGCGGCCGGCGATTCCGACTCCTATTTCCGCCTGATCGGCACGGAAGGAACGATCCACGTGCAGGGCAATAACATCACGCTGACCAGTCGACGCCAGCGTGATCTGCCGGCGGCGGATGAGATGCGAGGGTGGCCTTCCATGCGCACCTTCTCCGAAGCGCAGCAGGATGCGTTCATCGAGGAGTACCTCCAGTATCAATCCGAAACGCTCCGCCCGCCGACGCAGTCCGGGGCCTCGATCGAATACCAGGCGCCTGAAGGCTACAGCTCGACGTTCGAGCAGTACACACGGTTCTTCGACGCGATGCGTCGCGGTACCTCGATCATTCAAGATCCGGCGTTCGGCTTCCGCGCTGCCGCGGCGGCCATCCTGGCCAATCACAGCTATCGCGATGACCAGGCGTATGCCTGGGATCCTGTCGCGATGGAGATTCCGGATGCCGCGCCGAGCACGGCCTCATCGCGATGAATAGACGCCGCGCTGAGCGGCGTCCCCCTCCCGATCCCGCATACCAGAAAATAGTTGCTATGCCCCGTTCTCTTTCGCGACGGTCCTTTCTCGTGAAGACGTCTATGATGGCCGCAGGCGTAGGCGCGTTATCGAGCGGAATTCGTCCTACCTTTGCCGCTAACGAGCCGCTCTATAAGATCTCCCTGGCGGAATGGTCTCTGAACCGTCCGCTTTTCGCAGGCACGATCAACCACCTCGAATTTCCGAAGATTGCGAGCGATCTCGACATCGACGGCGTCGAGTACGTCAATCAGTTCTTCATGGATAAGGCGGAGGACCGTGCCTATCTGCGCGAGATGAAAAAGCGGGCGGACGGGGAGGGCGTCCGCAGCGTGCTGATTATGTGCGATCGCGAAGGTCAACTCGGGAATCCCAATGAAGCCGAACGGCTTCAGGCCGTCGAAAACCATTACAAGTGGGTGGAAGCGGCCAAATTTCTGGGCTGCCACTCGATTCGCGTAAACGGTTACAGCGAAGGCAGCTACGACGAGCAGGTCCGGCTCGTGTCCGATGGATTCTCGCGGCTGGTAGATTTTGCGGAGGACTACGACATCAATGTCATCATCGAAAATCACGGCGGCTATTCGAGCAACGCCGAGTGGGTCGTTGACGTCATGGAAGCGGCCGGACACCCGCGCGTGGGGACCCTGCCGGATTTCGGTAATTTCCGAATCAACGAGGGTGAGACCTATAATTCATACCGAGGCATCGAACAAATGATGCCCTATGCGAAGGGAGTGAGCGTCAAGCCGATGGGCTACGACGCGGACGGCAATCGACACGAGCTCGACCTCCATCGGATGATGCGGATCGTGCTTGATGCAGGCTATCACGGGTTTTGCGGTATCGAATACGGACCCGAAGACAGCGAGATCGAAGGCATCAAGCAGCTGCGCGACCAGCTCGTCGCCGTCCGCGATGACCTCGCGCCGTCTTACCGGACGTAGACCTGAAGGAAGAGTATCGGTCTTCGGTAGGAGCCCCTGCGGGTCCCCGGACGCTCGCACGCCGCGATGGTTAGGAGTGAAACGAAAGGGTTCTGCAGGGCGTACGCACCGTTGCGCCATCGTGACACTCCCTTTCGGCCATGGATAGCCTCCGCCGGCCACGCCCTTCCGCATGAACCCCATACTCAGCAGATGCACCGGCGCGTACTCACTTCTCGCATGCCTCGTCTTTTTGGGATGCTCGGGCTCGTCGTCGGAGCAGCCTTCGGAGGAGCGCCGGAGTGCGGTTGAGTTCGCAGACGTAACCGAGGAAGCCGGTCTTGGCGAGTACCGGCACGTGAACGGCGGTTTCGGTCGGAAGTGGATGCCGGAGATCGTGGGTCCGGGCGCGGCGTTTCTCGACTATGATGGAGACGGCCAGCAAGACATTCTGCTCGTCGGCGGCGGCGGATGGCCCGAGACCGAGGAGGAAAGCATGGCGCTCTGGCTTTACCGGAATCGCGGCGACGGAACGTTCGATCTCGTAAGCGAAGAAACGGGTTTGGCAGGGCTCGAGACCTATCCGTTCGGGGTGGCCACGGCCGACATCGACAATGACGGCGATACGGACATATTCGTCACGGCGCTGTATGAGAATCTGCTGCTGCGCAATGAAGGTGGGAGGTTTGTGGAAGTGGGTCGGGACGCCGGCTTGACCGATCAATCGCTCTGGAGCACCTCGGCCCTCTTTTTCGATGCCGATCGCGACGGGTGGCTAGATCTCTTCGTGGCGAACTATGTCGATTGGTCCCCGGAGACCGACATTTTCTGCGGAAGCGACGGCGAAAAGGGGTACTGCACGCCCCAGCTTTACGAGGGGGTCTCGAGCGCCTACTATCGCAACAACGGGGACGGAACGTTTACCAATCGCTCCCACGAGGCCGGCATCGTCGCCGGGATTGATCCCGCAAAAGACAAGTCACTCGGCGTGGCGCAGCTCGACTACAACAACGACGGCGCGCCTGACCTGTTCGTGGCGAACGATACAGAGCGCGACCTGCTCTACGAGAATAACGGGGACGGTACGTTCACCGAACGCGGCGTAAAAAGCGGCGTGGCCTTCGATCAACATGGGAATGCGCGGGCGGGCATGGGCGTGGACCTGGGGGTCGTCGACAGCTCCGGCAACGTCTCGATCTTCGTGGGCAATTTCTCGTCGGAGATGGTCGGTGTATACACGCACACCGCCTCCGGCTCCTTCATGGATCGCGCCACGATGTCGAAAGTGGGTTATTCCTCCTTGAACACGCTGACATTCGGCCTTTTCCTGGCTGATCTTGATCTGGACGGCGACCTGGACCTCTTCCTCGCCAACGGTCACGTTCAAGAGCACATCGCCGAGGTGGTTGAAGGGGTCACCTTCAGGCAGCCCGCACAGATGTTCCTCAATAACGGCGGCGGTTCGTATGTTGAGGTGCAGGCCGCAGACGGTGTCCTGACCCGTCCGATGGTCGCACGGGGTGCAGCCTATGGCGATTACGACGGTGATGGGGATCTGGACATACTGATCGTCGAAAATGACGGACCCGCACACCTGTGGCGTAACGACGTTCCGGATGGGCGGTACCTCCGTGTCAGTCTGGAGGGGACGATGAGCAACCGCGACGGCATAGGCGCCCGGATTATAGCGGTGATTGATGATCTGCGTATGGAGCGACGCATTCGATCCGGTTCCAGCTATCTCTCCGAATCCGAACGCGTAGCGACGTTCGGTCTTGGCGAACATGCCGCTGTGGATTCACTGATCGTCTCGTGGCCGAGCGGCACCATAGATCGGTTCGAAGACGTCGACGCCAGTCGCCACCTTCGCATCGTCGAGGGAAGTGGGCGCCTGGCGCCGGCCGCCGCCCCGAGAGCATCGGCTCGATAACGCGAAAAAAGAGAGTGTGTTATGTTCAACATCATCAGTCCAGAAATCCACGACATCGCCATCGTCGGATCGGGAGCCGGTGGCGGCATGGCGGCCTACGTCCTGTCGCA
>CAZXHQ010000006.1:0-6632 GCA_964640145.1 uncultured Rhodothermales bacterium
ATGCACGGCACCTGGTATGCCAACATGGCGGTCCAGAACGCCGACCTGCTCATCGCCGTAGGCGCTCGCTTCGACGATCGGGTCACGGGCAAGCTCGAGTCGTGGGCGCCGCACGCCAAGATCATTCACATCGACATCGACCCGTCCTCTATCTCGAAGAACGTCTATGTCGACTGCGCCGTCGTGGGCGATACGCGCGATGCCCTCGAGCGTCTCGAGCCCCTGGTCGAAGAATGCGACACCGGCGCCTGGCTGGAGCAGATTGCGGCCTGGAAGGAAAAATGCCCGCTCGAATACGACCAGGGCGACGGGCGCCTGCGGGCGCAGTACGTGCTGCAGCGCATTCGCGAGCACACGAAAGGAGAGGCCGTCGTGGTGACCGACGTGGGTCAGCACCAGATGTGGTCGGCGCAGTACTTTCGCTTCCTGCACCCGCGCTCTCACATCACCTCGGGCGGACTCGGAACGATGGGCTTCTGCCTGCCGGCCGCCATGGGCGCCGCGTTCGGACTGGAAGGCACCGGCAAGACAGTCGTCTCGATCAACGGCGACGGCGGATTCGTGATGAATGCCCAGGAGCTGAGCGTCGCCGCAGCCCATAAGCTGCCGCTCAAGATCGTCGTGATCAACAACAACTTTCTCGGGATGGTGCGGCAGTGGCAGGAGCTCTTCCACGAGGAGCGCTTCAGCCATACCGACCTGTCCGACACGAATCCCGACTTCGTCAAGCTGGCCGAGGCGCACCACTGCGTCGGCCTGCGGGCCGAGAAGCCCGACGAGGTCGACGAGGTCATCGAGAAGGCGTGGGAGATCGACGACAAGCCGGTGGTGATGGAATTCCGCGTCATCAAGGAGGAGATGGTCTTTCCCATGGTCCCGGCCGGCGCCTCCACCGATGAAATGATCACGAAGCGGCTTACGCCGAACGCGTTCGTCTAAACCCTACTCGAACCGAGCCGTACATACGGTAGAGAAGATGGCCTCCGATACGAACACACTCACGCCCCAGCAGATCATCCGCAAGAAGGCTCAGGGCGAGCCGATCGATCCGGATGAGAAAAAGTACGAGCACCGGCACATCATCGCCGTGCTCGTGGAGAACTCGATCGGCGCCCTCAACCGCGTCATCAACCTGTTCTCAGCGCGCGGCTTCAACCTCGAGAGCGTCACGGTCGGGGAAACCGACGATTCGACGATCTCGCGCATGACGATCGTGACGACGGGCGACGATCGCATCATCGCGCAGGTGAACCGGCAGCTCAACCGCCTCGTCGACGTTCTCCAGGTCGAAGACGTGACCTCCGATGAATTCGTCGAGCGGGAGCTGTGCCTTCTCAAGGTCGGTTACTCGGCCGAGAATCGGTCCGAGCTGATGGACACGCTCAACATCTTTCGCGGGAAGGTCGTCGACGTGACCACCGAGACGATGACATTCGAGCTCACCGGACCGTCCAAGAAGATCAACGCCTTTATCGGTATGATGCGCCAGCACGGCATCGAGGAAATGGCGCGGAGTGGGCGAGTGGCGATGCGGCGCGCTCTCCTCTTCGGCTCCTAGCGGGGCGGCCGATACTTGCCGCAGCCCCGCGTTGCACTCCGCGCCGGGCGATGCGACGTACTTCCAGTACGCTCACTTTCGGCTTGTCGCGCGCTGATTTGCGAATATTCTCGGCCGGCCCTTGTAGATATATAAATTAAATACAAGCCATAACACGGCCCCAGGGCCTTCACCTTCAAGAAAGAAAAAGTACACATGGCGATAAACGTCCACTACGAAGCGGATCTCGATCTTATCAAGGCGCGGCGCGTAGCCGTGATCGGTTACGGGAGCCAGGGCCACGCCCACGCGCTCAACCTGCACGACAGCGGCGTCGAGGTCGTCGTGGGGCTCCGCGACGGGTCCTCGTCGCGCGACGAGGCGGCCGCGAAGGGGCTCGCCGTAAAGAGCATCTCGGAGGCTACGCGGTGGGGCGACGTAATCGTGCTGCTCGTTCCGGATCAGCATCAGAAGCGGGTCTACGAGGAGCATATGGTCGAGCACATGAAGCCGGGTAAGGCGCTCGTGTTCGGACACGGATTCAACATTCACTACGACCAGATCGTCCCCCCCGAAGGGGTGGACGTCTTCATGGTCGCTCCGAAGTCGCCCGGCCACCTGGCGCGGCGCGTATTCGAGGAAGGAAAAGGCGTTCCCTGCCTGGTCGCTGTCGCCCAGGATGCGTCCGGCAGCGCGCTGGAGCTCGCCCTCAGCTATGCGAAAGGGATCGGCGGCATCCGCGCCGGGGTCATCGAAACGACGTTCAAGGATGAGACGGAAACGGACCTCTTCGGCGAGCAGGCCGTGCTCTGCGGTGGGGCGGAGGCCCTCATCAAGGCGGGCTTCGAGACGCTGACGGAGGCAGGGTATCCCCCCGAACTGGCCTATTTCGAGTGCCTCCACGAGCTCAAGCTGATCGTCGACCTCATTTACGAGGGCGGCCTGGAGTACATGAACTTCTCCATCAGCGATACGGCCGAATACGGCAATTACACGCGGGGGCCCCAGGTCATCGACACGTCGACGAAGCAGCGCATGCGCGAGATCCTCGGCGAGGTGCAGGACGGGACCTTCGCGCGGGAGTGGATCAAGGAGAATGAGACCGGCACCAAGCAGCTCCTCAAGCTGCGGCAGGAGTCCAGAGACCATCCGATCGAGACGATCGGCCGGAAGCTGCGCAGCATGATGAGCTGGATTCGCGGCGACGAGAAGGCGTCGGCGCAGACGGAGGAAGCCCCGGCACAGATGTCAGTCGAATGAGCGACGAGAAGACATACCACGTAGCCTGGCTTCCCGGCGACGGCATCGGCCGCGAGGTGACCGAGCAGGCCCTCCGCGTGCTCGCCCGGGCGGGAAGCCGCTTCGGGTTCCGCGTCACGACCGATGAGCGCGAGGCGGGGGGAGCGGCCATCGACGCCTTCGGCACGCCGCTGCCCGAGAAGACCCTCGAGGCCTGCACGGCCTCCGACGGCGTGCTTCTTGGCGCCGTGGGCGGTCCTCGGTGGGATGATCGCACGGGCGATCAGCGTCCGGAGGCCGGTCTGCTGCGCCTTCGCAAAGAGCTGGGCGTCTATGCCAATCTTCGACCCGTCTCGGTGCCGGATGCCCTGGCGGGCTCGTCGCCGCTTCGCCGTGAGATCGCACTGGGGACGGACATGATGATCGTGCGGGAGCTCACCGGCGGCATTTACTTCGGCGAACCGAAGGGCCGGGTGTCCACGGAGGCCGGCGACGAAGCCTTCAACACGATGCGCTACACCGGCGGCGAGGTCGAGCGTATCGCGCGGGTCGCCTTCGAGCGGGCCCGCCGGCGAGAAGGCCGGGTCACATCCGTCGACAAGGCCAACGTGTTGGAGGTATCCCGGCTCTGGAGAGAGGTCGTGACGCGCGTGCATGAAGCGGACTATCCCGACGTGGAGCTCGAACATCTCTACGTCGACAACGCCGCTATGCAGATCGTTCGGCGTCCTTCCGACTTCGACGTCATCGTAACGGGCAATCTGTTCGGGGACATCCTTTCGGACCTGGCAGCGACGCTGCCGGGCTCGCTCGGCCTGTTGCCCTCGGCCAGCGTCGGCGGCCGCGTCGGGCTGTTCGAGCCCGTTCACGGAAGCGCCCCGGACATCGCCGGCGCCGGCAAGGCCAACCCGATAGCGGCCATACTGAGCGCGGCCATGATGCTGGACGACTGGAAGGAGTCGGAGGCGGCGGAGGCGGTCCGCCAGGCAGTCTCCGCCGTCCTGTCGAGCGGCCTGCGTACCGCCGACATATGGGTGGATGGGCACACGCGCGCCAGCACGGAAGAGATGGGAACGGCCATTGCAGAACGGGTCGCGAGCCCGGAGGAAGTACTGACATGAACACCCCTATGAACGGGCGCGTACGGTTGGACGGGCTTCGGAAGCCGCTCTTGCGTCTGGAGCATCTTCGACTTATGAGGCACCCGGCGCTGGATGGGCAGGGCGGCTTGCCGCCGACGCGCCAGGGTGCGATGTGGAGCCCGGTACGGTGCGCTATGCAAGAATGTCGATGAAGTGATCCGATGAAAGACCGAGTAATCATATTTGACACCACGCTGCGTGACGGCGAGCAGGCTCCGGGAGCGTCGATGACGGTCCCCGAAAAGGTCCGCATCGCCGAGCAGCTGGCAAAATTGAAGGTGGACGTGATCGAGGCAGGTTTTCCGATCTCCTCCCCGGGCCAGTTCGAAGCCGTCGCGCGCATCGTGCGCGACGTGCGAGGTCCGGTCGTCTGCGGCCTGGCGCGCGCCCTCGAGAACGACGTCGAGTCGGCCGGCAAGGCGCTTGCCGGCGGCGAACGGACGCGCATCCATACCTTCATCGCCACCAGCGACATCCATATCGATGCGAAGTTCGGCGATGCGAAGTTCGGAAAGACGCTGAAAGAGAAGCGGGCGACGATCGTCCGCATGGCCCACGAGGCCGTCGTGCAGGCGCGGACCTACACCGACGACGTCGAGTTCAGCGCCGAGGACGCCGGCCGCACCGACCACGGATTTCTCTGCGAGGTCATCGGTGCCGCCGTAGAGGCCGGCGCGACGACCATCAACATCCCGGATACGACGGGCTACTGTACGCCGACCGAATATGCCGCCATGTTCGACGCGGCGCGGGACTGCATCCCCGACGGCGCGGAGGTGATCCTATCGGCGCACTGCCACGACGACCTCGGACTGGCCGTCGCCAACTCCATCGCCGCCGTGCGGGCCGGGGCGCGTCAGATCGAGTGCACGATCAACGGCATCGGGGAACGCGCCGGCAACGCGGCCCTCGAGGAAGTCGTGATGGCGCTGCGCGTGCGCGCCGAGCAGTTCGGCGTCGATACGGGCATCGAATCCAGATATCTCACCGAGACGAGCCGCATGGTGTCCGTCTCGACCGGCTTTCCGGTGCCGCCCAACAAAGCTATCGTCGGGCGGAATGCGTTCAGTCACGAGGCCGGCATTCATCAGCACGGCGTGCTGAAGCGGCGTGATACGTATGAGATCATGGAGGCGGCCGATGTCGGCCAGACGGCCGAACAGATCCGCCTCGGCCGCCATTCGGGCCGTCACGGATTCTTCAGCCGGTTGGAGCGCCTCGGGCTCGATGTGGAAGAGAGCCGGAAAGACACGCTCTACCGCCTCTTCGTGCAGCTCGCCGACCGCAAGAAGGAGATCTTCGACGAGGATCTGATTCACCTCGTCCGCGGTACGGAGGAGCACGCCGCACACCCCCACTATCATCTCGAAAAGATGTCCGTCTCGGTCGGCACCGGCAAGCAGCCGGAGGCGGAAGTGGAGCTGCTCTTCAGCCGAACGGGCGAGCGGCGCGCCGAGCGCGCTACGGGCGACGGTCCGGTCGACGCCGTCTACCGTGCGATCGACCATGCCGTCGGCAGTGCGCACGAGCTCGAAAGCTATTCCATCCGCTCGGTCTCCGAGGGCGCCGACGCGATCGGCGAGGTGACCGTCCTCGTCGGCGAGAACGGCGCCTACTTCAAGGGTCGAGCCCAGCATACGGACGTGATCCAGGCGTCCGCCGATGCCTACGTCAACGCGCTCAACCATCTGGAAGCTTATCGCTCCGACGAGGAGAACATGGCGTTTGTCGGCAACGGGATCATGAGGTCTTTTCAGGGAGGTGCAGCGTGACGATTACCGAAAAAATTCTGGCCCGGCATGCCGGGCGCGAGCGGGTCGCCCCGGGTGACAACATCTGGGTGGATGTGGACATCCTCATGACGCACGACGTGTGCGGGCCGCCCACGATCGACATCTTTAAGCGAGAGTTCGGCGAGGACGCCGAGCCGTGGGACAAGCAGAAGCTGGTCATCATCCCGGATCATTACATCTTCACGAAAAACCACCACGCCAACCGCAACGTGGAGATCCTCCGCGATTTCGCGGCCGAACACGAGCTGCCCTACTACTATGACCCGGGCACGCCGAACTACAAGGGCGTATGCCACATGGCGCTCGCCGAGGAAGGATTCAACAGGCCCGGCTCGCTGCTCGTCGGCACGGACAGCCATAGCTGCACCTCCGGCGCATTCGGCATGTTCTCGACGGGCGTCGGCAATACCGACGCCGCGCTGATCATGGGCACGGGCAAGATGTGGGTGAAGGTGCCCGAGACGATGAAGTTCGTCTTCGAAGGAAGCCTGCCGCCGTACCTGATGGCGAAGGATCTCATCCTTCAGGTCATCGGCGACATCGGCACCGACGGCGGTACCTATCGGGCGCTCGAGTTCGACGGAGAGGCCGTCTTCGACCTGCCGGTGCACGAACGGATGACGCTCACGAACATGGCGATCGAGGCGGGGGGGAAGAATGGAATCATTCCCGCCGATGAGAAGACTTTCGACTACGTACGCGCCCGCACGGACGCTCCCTTCGAGGCCGTCTACGGCGACGACGATGCGCGCTTCCACACCTTCAAGACGTACGACGTCGAGGAGATGGAGCCGCTCGTAGCCAAGCCGCACAGCCCGGACAACAAAGCCACCGTCTCCGAAGTCGTAGGCACGCGCCTCGACCGCGCCTACGTGGGCAGCTGCACGGGCGGCAAGCTGGAGGATTTCGTCGCGGCCGCCA